>SXHS01000223.1 GCA_005773145.1 Planctomycetaceae bacterium
ATCTCGCCCGCGTAATGATCGGATCCCGATCCGTGTGGCTGCCCCGAGACGTTGTAACCCGAATCAAACAGCCCTTCGGTGATAAACGACCACTGAACGGTAACGTCGGTTGAATTCCAGGTCGCCAACGTCTCGTCCGTACCCCATGAGACGGACACATGGTCCACGATGATGTCGGAGGAATCGCGGATGACAAAGGGAATCATATGTCGCTCTGCAATGTCCCCCGGGCGGAATCGCAAGTAACGAATGATCACATCATGTGTGTCGTGCACGACGAAGTCGTATCCCTTAAGCGTGATGCCATCGCCGGGGGCCGTCTGTCCCGCGATGGTTAAATAGGGATTCGAAATACCGTACCACCCGGTCATTTCAATGGTGCCGCTCACGTCAAACACGATCGTGCGAGGGCCGCTGGCCGAGTCGATGCCGTGACGTAACGAACCGGATCCCGAATCGTTCAGGTTCGTCACGTGATAGACATCTCCCCCGCGCCCCCCCACGGCTTCCGCCCCCAGACCCTCCGCGCCGATGAATGCCAGGGGATTCTGGGACATGGCCAGCATCTGAGGGGACTCTTGTGGGTCGGGCCCAGACCCGCCGTCGCCACCGTCCCCCGCGCCATCCCCACCACCGCCACCACCATCGCCTCCGTCCCCCATGGGGGTCGCGCTCATCAACACACGATCCTCTAGACGGGCCAGATCCAGGTTGATCGAGGCCGGCTGTGGGGTCTGGCTACCAGCCGCCCATTGAGCAGCGGCGACCCGCCTCACTTGTGCGGTGAGATCGTCGAAAAGTTTCATCATGATGTAACCAGCTCGTCAAAGGTGAAGAGTCAAAGGTCAAAGAGGCTTTGCCGGAATCGGCGGCCTGATATGCTGCGAACTGAAGGAAAACAATAATCAAGAAGAGAACCGGACTAAGACAAGAGTGCATTGAAATTCGGACTGTCTTAAGGATAGCTTAATAACTCGAGCAGCGCCGCCGCACGGCCGGTCCTAGGCGTTTCAAGGGCGCCGTGCGGTCCTATATTACGGTGTTTTCCGCACGTGATAGCAGCACGTTGCCCAGAATCAACAGGCGATCCACGATGCCGTTGCCAAGTTAACACAGCGTGGCAACTGCACAGCGTGGCAAGCCTCCCCATTATCACGGGGCGCCGTCGTGCCAATACTACGACGTGAGATGGATTTCCGGAATTCTCTCGACGTCCAGTTGAATGGGACCTTCGGGAAGCGGCTCGACCAAAAGCTCCGAGCAGCACGAGTCCATATCCCGCAGCAACTTATCCACATCCAGGCCCATCGTCAGCGGTCGATAGGGTTCCAAATACCGGCGGCTGCTGTCGTAGAGCTTCCGAGCCCCGCGGCTATTTCCGTTGCCGAAATGGTGAAGGCAGACAGCAACCTGGATCAGCCCCTGATAAAACTGACGCAGCGGGCCCTGATAGTCGGCCCACAATTCCTCCCAAACCTCATGTGCCTCAAAAAAATCACACGTGTTGAAGTGCTCGATCCCACACAGGTAACGTGGGTCGTAGGTCGACTCCGCGGGGTTCTCCATCATCTCCATCCCACTTTACGGTTTGCCGATCGCTCACCGATTCCTAAGCCCTCCGCCAACACCTTGGATCAAACGTGGCGGGCCTACCTCGCGGACTCGTCGGGTTACGTTAGACTAACCCAATCCGCGTGCGGCGGCCAGGAGACGGGCTCGGGACCACTCCGCAACCCATTCGACCGGCCCACTCGGCGGGTTGACGTCCTTCATGCCGCTGAGGCACAATGGCCTCATGGCTCTGGAACCTCAAGTGAAGCAACATGCTACGGGCATCATCCGCCGATTGAATCGGACGTACCCCGAGGTGGAGTGCGCTCTGGCCTATCAAACCCCCTTGCAATTGCTGGTGGCTACCATCCTGTCGGCCCAGTGCACGGATGAGCGAGTCAACATGGTCACGCGCGATCTATTCAAGAAGCACCCCACCGCCAGCGACCTGGCAGCGCTCTCCCAAGCCGAAATGGAAAGACTCATCAAGAGCACCGGCTTTTTTCGCAATAAGGCCAAGAACATCCGCGCATGTTGCGAAACCCTCGTGCGGCACCACGGTGGGGACGTCCCACGTGACCTGGATCAATTGGTGCAATTGCCGGGAGTCGGCCGAAAAACGGCCAACGTTGTCCTCGGGACTGCGTTTGGCATGGCCACCGGCGTCGTTGTGGATACCCACGTTTCCCGACTCAGTCAACGACTGGGAATGACCGTCCGGCAGGATCCAGTGCGAATCGAGCAAGATCTCATGGCCCAGGTGCCCCGGAAAGAATGGATCGGATTTTCGCATCGATTGATCCATCATGGCCGCCAAGTTTGCAAGGCCCGCCGGCCGCTGTGCGATCAGTGTTCGTTGGCCGACGTTTGCCCCAAGAGGGGCGTATAAACCAAGAGGATATCGGCATGATATTGTCTGGCGAAGAGATTCGCGCGCGGTTGGGGCGGGATATTGTTATCAAGCCATTTGACGAGAAACGCCTGAACCCCAACAGCTACAACCTCAGCCTGCACAACGAAATCCTCACCTACGAGGAAGTTGTGTTGGACATGCGAAAGAAAAATCGCGTGCGTCGCCTGGTGATTCCGGAAGAAGGGTTGATTCTACAGCCACATCAGCTGTACCTAGGGCGCACCGTCGAGCATACGGAGACCCACAATTGCGTGCCGATGATCGAGGGTCGGTCATCCGTGGGCCGCTTGGGGCTGTTTGTGCATGTTACGGCTGGCTTTGGAGACGCCGGCTTCTGTGGCTTCTGGACCCTGGAAATGTTTGCCGTGCAGCCGATCCGCATTTACCCCTGGATTGAGATTTGCCAAATTCTCTACCACCGCATCGACGGCGCCGTCACCGAGTATTGCAGCGACAAGTATCAAAACAGCCGCGACATTCAGCCCAGTTTATTATTTCGCGAACTCAACCCGGAAGCAGAACACGAGGCCCACGATCTTCAACAGCGGCTGCCGTTTGAGTTCTAATGCGTCGCCACAGTTGATCACCTTGATCGTGCCACGCACGTCAGCCTCCGGGCCCCGTGGGGGCCACACAGGCTGGAACCCTATGCCACTTGCCCACAGGCAGGATGCCTGTGCCGCTCCATCAACTCGCAATAAGGCCACGCAGGACACGTAGATTCACAACATCCCAGGGCGTGCGACGGTGTAGACCCTTGGCCGTTTCCAAAATCATGGGGATGCGGCGAAATCGCCGATCATTGAGGAGTAGCCGGAACGGCTCGAGGCCCAATTGGCCGCGACCGATATGCTCGTGTCGGTCCACCCGCGATCCCAACGCCTTCAGGCTGTCGTTCACGTGAAAAGCCTCAATGCGGCGGGTGCCAATCAGCCGGTTCCATTCACGCATGGTGGCCTTATAGTCGGCCTCGGGGGCCAGCGGATATCCAGCGGCAAATACATGGCAGGTGTCAAAACAGACCCCCAGTCGCTCGGGGTCGCGGACGCCGTCCAAAATGGTGGCTAATTGCTCAAATCGCCAGCCCAGACAACTTCCCTGGCCGGCCGTCGTCTCCAACAGGCAGCGGCAGGAGAAACCCCGGGTTTGTGCATGTGTTTCGTTTACCGCTTTGATCACTTGCTTCAGTCCAGCCAACTCCGAACCGCTTGTGAAGGCCCCGGGATGTACGACGAGATGGCTCAACCCCAGCTGCTCCGCTCGGCGCAATTCCACCACAAAGGCCTCTAGGGACTTTTTCCAGAGTGCCGGGACCGGGGAGGCCAGATTGATGAGATAGGAAGTGTGGGCGATGGCCGGCCCCAGCCGGGCTTCGCGCTTGGCGGCGGCAAACCGTTCAGCCTCCTGCACGCCAATCGGCTTGGCGGCCCATTGGTTGTTGTTTTTCGTGAACAGCTGCACGCAATCACAGCCGCAACGGTGAGCTTCAATCACCGCGTTTTCGAAACCACCGGCAATCGACATGTGGGCGCCGAGAATGGCCATGGACCCTCCAGGTTCACGGCCGAACGGCGAGCCGTCAAGACCAGCCAAAAAGAACGCTTGCTAGGTGAGGGGTCGAAGGAGTAGACTCAGCGTTAGGGGGGAATGAATGGATGATAATTTCCTGGATCGTCCGTAGTCTCGTGGGGGTCGCTTTGCTGGCAGCTGCGGCGTTGGCGATCGCCATGGTCCGCAAGAGCCGCCACCAGTCCCTGTTGCGATCCGCCCGGGCCAGTTTCCAACTGCGTCGGGAATGGCTGGAAGCCGATTTTCTGACCCGTGCTTCCGCACGGGGCCTCCCCCGCGGGCTGCGCTGGTCCGATTGCCAATTTGAAGACGCGGTGGTATTCGCTCGCGACCGACGCAGCCGGCAATTGCGGGCCCTGATCGCCGTGACCATCCGATTCGAGGCCATCGACGGAGGGGGCATGGAGGAGGTCGAGGCCGTCAGCATGCCGCGTGCGGCAACGGCCGTGTTTTTCTATGACGGGAAGAGCTGGAGTACAGACGGCAAGGCCATCTTCAACCTCAACCCGGCCGAGACCATGCGACATTACGAACATGAGCTTGAGCCGGTGTCCGACGCATCGCTTGCCGATTGAGTGCGGTGGCACCCGTATGTGTGGGCTTGTGTGTGGGCTTGTGTGTGGGCTTGTGTGTGGGCTTGGCGAGCGGTGGGCGTCAGCCCACTGTTTCGGCTCGTCAGCCCGCTGTCAACGATTCACGGGCTGACATTGGGCCGGGGAGCGTCTTTTAGCATCGGACGAAGTTCGTCCACAAAATCCTGCACATCCTGAAATTGCCGATAGACGCTGGCGAATCGCACGTAGGCGACCTGATCCAACGTTCGCAGCTCGTCCATAACGATTTCCCCTAATTGATCCGTGGGGACTTCGGCCTCAAACGACTCGTAGATCTTGTGCAGCACGGCCGTGATCACCGCCTGAATCTGCACGCCGCTTACGGGCCGCTTCCAGCAGGCTTTCTCCAGTCCCCGTCTCAGTTTGTCCGGATCAAAGGGCTCACGGACACCGTCCTTTTTTAATACTTTGAACTCGATCCCCTCATAGCGTTCGTAGGTGGTATAGCGGCGACGGCACGCCACGCATTCCCTGCGGCGCCGAATGGTAATCCCCTCCTGCAGCGATCGGGAATCGATAACTCGGTCGTTGTCCGCGTGGCAATAGGGGCACTTCATGCGATTTTTCTTGACCGAGGGGGCGGCGCGGGGGTGATTTAATTCATGGACCAATCGCGTCTTTGACGAGAGCTAGGGATGCCCATTTTTTGGCGATACTTGGTCACCGTACGACGAGCTACCGTAAGTCCATGAATGGCCAACTGCTTAACCAGGTCATCATCACTAAAAGGGTTCTGCTTATCCTCATGGTCGACCACCTCCTGCAAGCGAATACGAATGGCATCCCACGCAACTTCCTCGCCATCAGCGCTCGTCGTGCCCCCCACAAAGAATCGCTTCAATGGGAACAGCCCTCGGGGGGTTTGAATCCATTTGTCGTCCACGGCGCGGCTCACCGTGGTGACGTGAATACCAACCTTATCAGCCACTTGCTGCATCTTGAGCGGTTCGATCGCCTCTGGCCCCTCTTCTAGAAAGCGAATTTGGTGATCGACAATGGCCTGTGACACGCGGGTCAGTGTGGATCGACGCTGCTGAATCGACTCGATCAACCATTGCGCCGACGTTACCTTGCGCTTGATGAATTCCCGCTCGGCGGGCGTGGTGTCCTTGTCCATCAACCGCTGACGATAGTAATTGCTGATTCTCAGAGTCGGCGTGCGATCGTCTTCAAGTTGTACGACATAGCGTCCTTGATCGTCCTTTTCGACCAATACATCTGGCGTCACGGTGGGAACCGTCGATTGGGCGAACATGGCTCCCGGTTTCGGGTTGAGCCGCCGCAACTCGGACCAGGCTAGTTGGATACGCTCAATCGTGTAACCCGTCTTGCGCTGAATTGCCGGTAGCCGATTGTCTTTCAGATCGTCCAGGTGGTTGGAGATGAGTGTGGCCAATTCTTCGTAGAAAGGCATGGCCGGCCTTAACTGCAACAACAGGCACTCGCGTAAGTCGCGTGCACCAATTCCGGCGGGCTCGAGACTTTGCACAACCGACAGCGCCTCGTGAGCCAGTCGCAACGTCTCAGAATCCGTATCCGGGGGCAACAGATCCTCGAGACTGGTGGTCAGATAGCCGTTCCCATCCAGACTGCTGATGATCCGTTCCGCCATCAAACGCAGTTCTGGAGTAATTTCCAATTCACGCAACTGCAACTCCAGGGCATCCTGCAACGTCTCAGTACGGGCCACTAAGTTGGCCAGCGCGTCGTGTTTGCGGTCCCCTTCTTCGTCCATCCGTCCCGAGGACGTGCGCGACCGATCATCAAAGTGATCGGGCCATTCGGAATGAATTTCCAGTAAACGCTCAAAATCGTCCGTATTGGTACTGTCGTCGCTGACGACCAGCTCTTTTTCCGTATCGGTCGGCGCGTCGGGATGCTCATGATCCGCCCCATCGACGGACTCAACCGACTCCGCTGATGAGTCCCGGTCCGTTTCCGCCAATTCCAGAATGGGGTTCTCATTCAGCTCCTGCTCGATTCGCTCTTGCAGCTCTTGCAGTGGCAGTTGCAGAATCTCCATGGACTGGATCATCCTGGGGGCCAGGATCTGCTTCTGCATCATTTTCTGTTCGAGACCGAACGACAAACGCATGGTTAACCTGTCTGAGACGAGGGTTTTCGACCGACTGATGACTAGTTCCCGGCGGCTCTACCGAAAGGCGGCCTCCCAGTGGCCCCCGGGGTTGGCCTGCGCTTCGTGGCGGCCTGCCAGCAAATCGCTTGCCATATCAATAAGATTTTAGCCTTTTATCGCTCGGCTGTCCGCTGTTGCCGCCAAAATTCTTCGCCAGATGTCTCCTGCCGGCGTCTGTGCGGCATCGGCGAGGGGGAAAACGGCCTGCATTTTCGGCCTATTGCTAGCCAATTTGTCTCATTCGTTAGAATCGTTGCCGTCCGGTGATCGCGTCCGCCAAAATTTCCTTGTTGGTGTACTCCAAGGCACTCCCCGTCGTAATCCCGCGGGCCAGTCGCGTGACAGGTACGCCGAACTCGGCCAAGGCATTCGAGATATACAGGGCGGTTCCATCCCCTTCCACGGTGGGGTTGGTGGCCATAATGATCTCTTCGAATCCGCCGGCGGCCACGCGGTCCACGAGCCGGTCGATGGTCAATTGGGCCGGGCCCATGCCCTCCAAGGGTGCGATCCGCCCCAATAGCACGTGGTACATGCCCCGGTAGACGGCTGCCTGTTCTAAGGACATGAGGTCACGCGGCTGCTCCACGATGCACAAGACCTTGGAGTCCCGCTTCGTATCGCGACAAATGTCGCACGTCTCCCCCTCGGCCAGGTTGAAGCAGACCTTGCAGTAATGCACGTTCTCTTTGACGTCGCGGATGGCATCCGCCAGCATGAGGGCTTCGGCCTTGGAAACCCGCAGCATGTGGTACGCCAACCGCTCGGCCGTTTTACGACCAATGCCCGGCAATTTCGCGAACTGCTCCACCATTCGCCCGACCGATTCCGTGAGCTCTGCCATGGGAAACCTACGCCTCACCGGGAGTTGCTGGGGAGTTTGCGTTTGATGCTTCCGTCCGAGCCGGAGCTTCGACTTGGGTCAGCTCGGCCTCGTACAATTCCACGGCCAGTTGCACAAACGGATGACTGCGAGCTGTGCGCAACCGTTCTTGCGGTGTTGAACCGCGCGCATCGGTGGACGTGGTCGTGGCAGGGGCCAGCAGCTGGAAATCCACGCGCACGGGTTGCCCGGCCGCTCGAGACAGTGCCTCCTCTAGGCGGCCGCGGGGCTCGGGACGCTCGCAATAGGCCATGCTTGAATTGTATTTCGGCTGAAAGGCGGCCACGATAAAATGCGGCGGACGTAGGGTCACCCGATCGCAGCGTTGGGCACAGTCAGCCGTCATATCGTTCAACTCGCTGAGGGCCTGACGCCAAATCCGCGTCAAATTGGCGGGCGTAAGCGCCGGTTCCGCAGCCGGGTCACGAATCACCTCGGCCGGTTTTTTTTTTTCGGGAGTCTGAGCGGGCTCCTCCTTCGCGGCAACCGTCTCGGACCCGCCAGCTCCCCGGTCCGGCCGTGACGGCGAGGCAATGCGCGCGACGGGTGCTGACTTCCCGGACGAAGCCGCTGCGGAAGCACTCGGCAAGGCGCCGCGCGAATGCCCCTGAAATTGCGAGATCCACGTGGGGAGTTGATCCAAATGCTCTAGGCGTGCCATCCGCACGAGGGCCACTTCCAACAACGTACGCGAGTGAAGGCTCTGCCGCATGCGCATCAGCGTCTGATCCAAGATCTGTACGGCCGCGAGCATCGTCTCCAATCCCCAACGGTCGGCCAGTTCTTGCAGAGTGGGATATTCCGACAACTCATGGAAGAGCATTTGCTCGGGCCGACAGCCCACGGCGACGGCCAAGAGATCTCGCAGCTGACCGACCAGTTGTTCGGCCAGTTGGCCGACTTCCACACCTTCGGCTAGGGCAGCGTCCAATTCGGATAGCGCGCCGGCGGCGTCGCGGTCACACAAATGGTGCGTCATGGCGACCAGCCGCGTGGATTTTGCAGTCCCCATCAACTGATGGACTTGCTCCACGGAAATCGTCGATCCGCCAACCGCGAGCATGCGTTCCAACAGCGACTGGCTGTCACGGACGGACCCGGCAGCGCGGCGGGCCAGTAAGTGTAGGGCTTCCGGCTCCGCCGTCGCCCCCTCCGCTAAGACGATTTGCTGCAAACGATCCACGAGATCGGCGATTTCAACGGGTGCGAAGTCGAATCGCTGACAGCGCGAGAGGACGGTAATTGGCACCTTTTCGGGATCGGTGGTACAAAAGATGAACTTCACGTGCGAGGGGGGCTCTTCCAATGTCTTCAAGAGCGCATTGAAGGCCTCCTTAGTCAGCATGTGGACTTCGTCGATGATGTAGATCTTCATCCGCGCGCGACTGGGCCGCACATGCACGTTGGCTCGCAATTGGCGAATTTCGTCGATGCCACGATTGCTGGCGCCGTCGATCTCCAGCACATCCATATCATCGCCGCGTGCCACGCCCTGACAGACGTCACATTGATGACAGGGAGCCACCGACATGCCCTGCAGACAATTCAAGGCTTTGGCGAAGATCCGCGCGGCGGATGTCTTGCCGACCCCGCGCGCCCCGGTAAACAGATAGGCATGCCCCACGCGGTGGGTCTCAATGGCGTGCGATAGGGCCGCCGCAATGCGCTGTTGGCCAATGAGTTCGGCAAAGGCCTGAGGCCGATAGCGGCGGGCCACCACCAAATAAGCGCGAGCGCTCCGCGTTTCCCCGTCCGCGCCGGAGGCAAAACTGGCGTCTCCTCCGCTCATACGCGCTCCTCCTCGTCATGCTCTGTCCGAAAGTGACCCCCGCACAAGAGTACCCCGCTTAGGGCTGCTCCGGTTAAGGCCTGACCCGGTTCACGGCTCCCCCTCGCGGGGGTCGCTTGCGGACAGAGAGTCGAAGCGGGGGCCCTCGGCGCCGATAGCCGACCGGCTTCCCGTTCGCCCCCATTCTGACGGCCAACGTGCTCCACGTAAAGGGCCGTTTGGGGACGGAGGCTCGGACGGACTCCGCGCGCGATGACGTCCCCGACCTTACCGGTTGTCGCTCGTCAGGGAATCGACCATGATAGCCGAACGCATCTGAATGCACTCCATCACACGCTCAAGTCGAATCGCCTGGCCGGTCCAGCAGAGCCCGATGGCCCATTGAGCCCAAGCGCCGACAAAGTCGGCTGAATAATGATGATCACCACGTCGGGACCTTCTGCATCTTCGACATCGCTCAATCACCGTGCGCGTGAGCGCTGTGAGTCTTTGATTTCACGAGCCGCCGAATTGCGGATGGAAGTGACCGAGACATCCGGCGGGACACGATGTCTCGACATGGGGATTTCAGCGGCCGGTGGCCTAGAGGCGGGCCGACTCCTGGCCGAGGTCTGCCTAGCGGGCTTGGCGCAGGTTGAGATTGTTCCAGGAGACGAC
>SXHS01000224.1 GCA_005773145.1 Planctomycetaceae bacterium
ACCAGATATCCGTTGTGTCATTGGCCCGAATGGCCGGCGTCACCTTGCTGCTGTCAAACAACCGCTGGCCAATCGTCAACACGTCGCTGGTACTAACGCTCATCAGCATGATGTCCACCAATCCCTGTTGGACAATATCATGAATCTGCTGACGGAACTCTGGCAACGTACGGAAACGCGTGCCCGCAGCCGCACTCGCGTGTTGGATCCCCGGCGCGGACAGCCCAAACGCCATGTCCGCGTCCTTGGCATCCGCCAATATAAAATCGGGAGCGCCCGGCCGTTCGGTCAATCGGGCCAGTTTTTGATCAAGTGATTTTTCTGGTGGTACTGTCATCGTAGGCGAGCTCGGCTACCAGTTATTCCAAGATGGATCGCGCGATCGAAATTACGAACTCACACGAATCGTATCAGCTTTAGGCCGATGATGCCTCGTCAGTGCCCGGGGAACCCCTAACGATTGGGTTGGCCATCTCGCGGACTGCACCAAACACCCGTGGCAGCATCGTGCTGCCAACCCACCAAGGGAATCCGTACGCCGGATTGTGCCCAGCCTGCCGCCAGCCGCCGACGCACGTCACCCCACGGTCGAACCCCGCTGGTGGAGTCGGCCGCCTCGACACTACAGGCGCCGACCGCCGTGGCGCATTGAACGGCAGCGATCGGATCCAGACCGTTCAACAAGGCAGCCAACAAACCGGCGGCGGTGCAATCGCCGGAACCCGTCGTGCCCACTACGTGCACCACATAACACGGCGCCAAAATCTCACGGTGGCACCAACGGTCGCCGTCCATTCCCCCTTCGTCACGAGTCGCCGTCAGCAGACTTGCCGGCAAGCTGCTCCCCGTCCGCACGTAAATTCCCTGATCGCCCAGTTTCAGCGCGACAATCCTGGCACCGTATCGCAGCAATTGATCCGCGACTCGAGACAAAAAAGCTCCATCAACGCCGCAGGAAAAATTGTCGTGCGCAACCCGCCTCTTAACGTCCGCATGCAGGCTCGGGTCGAGCATCAGCACCGCTTCTTCCAGACTGGGCACAAACAAGTCGACTGTGGGGAGAACACGTGCCAGCCAGACATTCCAATCGGTCCGACTGGCCTCGGACTGCGCATCGAACAGTGCCATGTCAAGCGATGTCACAACGTTTTGCCGCTGCGCCTCGGCCAACAATGTCGCCAGCGACGTACCCCCATCAGCACGCAATGGTTTCAAGAGCGTGGGGTAACCGATATGCAGAGCGCGACAGGTTGGGAGCAGCGCCAGCGAAATCTCGTCGGTCGTAAAGGCATCGTTGGGGCCCGAATAGTGCAAAAAGATGCGATCGATGCCCGGAGGATTGATCACGACCGTATAGGCGCTCCCTTGACCGCGGGCAACTCGCAACCCTGCCGTCAATTCCGGCCCGATCGCGTGCAGACAGGATGCGGTCGCTTCTCCCCATGCGTCGTCGCCGACGATTCCCACCAGCCGGACGGCAAGTCCCAGACGCCGCAGTGCGGCGCCGGTGTTGCCCACGGCCCCCCCAGCCGATAAGGCGGCTGGCTCGACGAGCAAGAGTCGCCCCGGAGCCAACAACTCCGTGGCGCTCTCTGCTGGCGAAGTCACGGTGACGATAATGTCCAGACAAAGGTGTCCCGCGACCACCACATCCACTTGGCGCTCACCATTCACCATGATCACCCCTTTCGTGCCGTCCCCCCCACGCGAGTATTGACAAGTTATACCATTTTGAATGTCTGCCAACATGATAGAATGTGAACGCTGGAAATAATGCGTGGGAGTGGAAGAAGCGGGAGCAGCCAAGTGCAATACCTACAGCAACTCTTTTCATTGCAAGACAAGGTCGCGCTGGTCACGGGAGCGAGTCGCGGCTTGGGGCTTGCCATGGCGGAGGCCCTCTTGCGGGCGGGTGCCAGCGTCACGCTCAGTGCATCAAACGCGCAGCGGCTCGCCGCAGTGACGGAAACGCTGCGACACGAGGGGCTGAAGGCCTCGGCCCATGCCTGCGATTTGGCCAATGGGGCTCAGGTCACGGCGCTTGCCCACGAGGTGCTGGCTGAGCACGGTCGTATTGACGTGCTCGTGAACGCGGCGGGCATCACCCTGCCACACGCCCTGGAAGACTATACGGATGAAAGCTGGCGGCAGACGTTTTTGGTAAATGTTGAAGCACCATTTCGCTTGGCGCGAGAGTTGGCGCCGCAGATGAAGTCGCAGCGCAGCGGTTCGATCATCAACGTCACCAGCGTCGCGGCCGAATTGGGATTCCCCGACAATCCGGCCTATCTCGCCGCCAAGGGAGCACTGCGACAACTCACCAAATCGCTGGCCTATGATCTGGGTCCCTTCGGCGTGCGCGTGAACAACCTTGGGCCCGGTTACTTCCGCACGGACATGACCACCTTCGGCTGGTCCGATCCAGCGCGGCGCGAGGCCCGCGCAGCGCGCACGTCGCTCGGCCGCTGGGGCGAGCCGTGCGACTTGGCGGGGGTGGTGATTTTCTTGGCCTCCAACGCGTCACGTTATGTCACCGCACAGGATCTGTACGTCGACGGCGGTTGGCTCGCCAAGGGCCTTTGATGGCATACGAGGGATCCGCACACGATTTCAGAATCAGAATCGAAGGGGATCGTGAAACAAGTGGGTGTATCAGCACGTTCATACCGCAGACGAAAATGCCCGACACACGCTGCTAAACCAAGAACTCCGCTTGCCGTTCGACCATCGCCAGATGCAAACTTCCGTCCGCATGGAACGGACTGTGGACGGCAACCAGCATGCCGCGTAATCGTGTTGTCATCAAAGTCCTTTCTCAGGCCCTTCGTTCGGCCGGGGAACCGTAGAGTCGCGCGGTGTCAGCTCACTCGGAGC
>SXHS01000225.1 GCA_005773145.1 Planctomycetaceae bacterium
GCGTTCCGGGACCTGGCTGGAATTGATACCGATGGGGCGGGTTACAAAAAAATTCGCATCTGTCCATTACCGCCGCAGCCCTCGGCTGCTGTCGATGTGCCGGAGATCACGTGGGTGCAAGCCCGTTACGACGGCCCGCGCGGTCCCATTCGCACGGCCTGGAAGAATTCCCCGCAACGTTACGAGTTGGACGTTTCGATTCCGGCCAACTGCACCGCGACGATCTGCTTGCCGGCCCCTGCGTCGGCGATCCAGGAGGGTGGTCTGCCTGTGACCCAGGTCGTTGGCCTGCGCGTCGTGGAAGATGCTCCCCGTTCGGTTCGCCTGGAGGCGGTTGCCGGGGATTATCACTTTGAATTGGTTCCGGAGCGGTCGACAGCGCCCTAGTTGAGCTTGTTTGTGAGGGGAATGGGGCGCACAATGTTAGGACGTTTTCACCGCAGGAACAGTCACACGAGGTTGCATCGTTGCCCGGGACATCAGTTGGCGAGTATGACGAAACGCGTCCGGAGGCAGGCTTGTCTGCCGGTGGGCGCGTGTACGAGCCCTTGCCGGCGGAAATCTCGACGATTCAGCCGGGGGGCGGTGCCTGCATGTCGCTCGAACTGGCTTGGGGTTATGTGCGTCGCTGGTGGTTGCGGACGTTTCGGCCGGGTTACGTTGCCCGCATGCGTTCATTGCGGCGAGGGGAAACGAATCGCTGCCCGTTTGAGCCGTTGGATCCGCGTGACGTGAAGTTCTATCGCAATCAGGGCGGCTATCACTGGCGGCCCGAGGATGATCCGTTCGCCTGGCGCGATCGACTGCCGTTTGTACGGGTCGGTTTGGCGGAATTGTTGCTCATCGGCGGCGGATTATTGGCGATCACGGTGGGATTGGTCTCCTTGTGGTGGCCGTTAGCGATCCTCACGGGGCTACTAGTCCTTGAGGTTTGTTGGTTTTTTCGGCATCCGAGGCGTGTACCTCCCAATGAGCCGGGCGTTCTCGTGTCGCCAGCGGACGGACGGATCGTGGGTGTGGAGGAGGTCGCGGATGGTGAGCTGGGGTGTCCAGGGCTGCGGATCGATATTTTCTTGTCGATTTTCAATGTGCATGTCAATCGCGTTCCCAGCGAGGTGCAAGTGTTGGGCGTTCGATACCGCCGGGGCAAGTTTTTGAATGCGCTGCGCCCAGAGGCCAATCGAGAGAACGAGCGGATGGAGATTTGTCTTGAGGAGATGGCATTTCCCCATCGCCCATTGATCGTACGGCAAATCGTGGGGGCCATTGCCCGCCGCATTGTCTGCTGGGTTCAACCGCGTGACGTACTGCGTTGCGGCGAGGTGCTAGGGATGATCAAGCTGGGTTCGCGCACGGAACTGGTTCTGCCGCGTGAACCGGGGCTCGAGGTATGTGTTCGTGTCGGTCAGAAGGTGCGTGCGGGGGTGACGGTTATGGCACGTTACCCAGTCACGACGACCGACCCGCGTGCGGTGCTTGAGCGGAGTTCAGCTGAGTGATGACGATTCTCGGTGGTCATGAGAGTTGGTCGTTGACATTTACGTAAAGGTAGCTGCCGTGCGTCCCTTTCGTGCTCGAATCAGATCCCCTTTTCGTCCGCAGGCGGGCTCGCGCTTTCCCATCCTGCCGACATTGATCACGCTTGGCAATGCCACGTGCGGGTTGGTGAGCATTGCCGTACTCACGACGCCGCAAACCCAGTTGGACCAGGCCTCCGCCACATTCTATGCGGGTCTGCTGATCTATTTGGGATTACTGCTGGATGGCGTGGATGGTCATGTGGCCCGCCTGGCCAAGCAGACCAGCGAATTCGGGATCCAATTGGACAGTCTGTGTGACGCGGTGACTTTCGGAGTGGCGCCCGTATTCATCATGTTGAGTTTTTCCGGCGAGATTTTTTACCTGCGACTGTTATGGAGCGTGGGGGTTATGTTTACGCTCTGCGTCTTGCTGCGATTGGCCCGACACAATGTGGACGCGGCGCATCACGATGGTCAGTCGCATTTTCGAGGCCTTCCGTCGCCGGCCGCGGCTGGCACCGTGGCCTCGTTTGCCATCGCAATGCCGTCACTCTTGCGGATGACCGATCCCTCCATGCCGCTGCTCGTGCAGCAATGGAGCCATTGGGGCATACGGTTGATCGAGATTGGCACGCCACTGATGACGTTGCTGTTGGCGTTTCTGATGGTCTCCCCGATTCGCTACCCGCACGTGATGAAGGATTGGCTGCAGAACCGACATAACTTCTATCGATTGGCACAAGCGATCTTCGTGGTGGCGGCGGTGGTGACGATTCATGAATTCGCCTTGCCGCTGTTGTTCTGCCTCTTTGCGTTCGGTCATCCGCTGTTGGCATTGTGGCGACGTTGGTTCATCACGTCGGCCCCAGCGGTTGTAGCGGCTACCGACACGGAGATGCCCTCGCAGGTTCCCGGCGAGGGGCAGCCGGAGTAAGAGTGGCCGGAAACCGATCGGCTGCTGCGCGGCACGCCCGTCGGCCCTCCCCCCGACGACGGGCTTAACCCAATCGCCGGTAGGGAGCGTACCGACACGCACGAAGCTCGCTCGCCCCAGCCTCCGGATCCCAAGAGTTCCCTGAGCGTTCCGGGTCCGATGGCCGATTTTCACGACTAGGACTGGACCTCGATCCTACGTGGCCGCGCTTTTTCGGACTTAGGCACAACCACTTTCAAGACGCCATCCTTGTAGTTCGCTTCCACCTTGTCGGCGTCGACGTCTCCCCCCAGCGCGTAGCTGCGCCGAAACTCGCCGTAGGTTCGCTCGACCCGATGAAAAGTTTTCCCCGACTCCTCCTTTTCCTGTTGCCGACGGCCGGACACCCACAGTTGGCCGTCTTGCATTTCCAATTGGAAATCACCGGTTGCCATTCCGGGCACGTCCAGGGTGATTTCATACTGCTTGTCGGTTTCCGCCACGTTGCTACGAGGCACAAACCAGCCGTTGCCGTCTTGCAAACTGCCGGAGTTGCCCTGGCCAAACAGATCATCCAGTTCTCGACGGAATTGGTCGAATACTTGCAACGGCCGAACACTCCAAGGGGCTAATGTGGATCGCATGACGAAGACCTCCCTTACCGTTCACCTGTTCTGTTGGGCGTCAATACTTGGCATGGACGCCCACCATGCGTCCCGTGTTCTCAGCGTCTGTCGTGCTACGGCGTTTGCCTGACTGCCACGGGCCCTGTGGAAGACTGCAAGACCGCGTTTGCTCGTACACCGCGACACGGGCCAAACAATAGCCCACCATGAGCAAAACGCGTGCCAATTTTGGCACGCCGTCGCAACCGAAGAATTGATGGGCAGTTAGGGCGAGACGCCGGTCAGGCGACTGTTGTGTACTGGCGGAAAAAGTCTGTCAGAATGGCAGATTGCGGCTGTCGGGCCCATGGGCAACGCCGTGAAGCATCTTCCAATGGGTCGATGGGGCTTCATCCGTGTGAAGTGGATGGTGATCCATCGGGGACGATGACCAGCATATTATCGCGATGGACGACCTCTTCATACGGCCGTTGTCCCAGGACGCCAGCGATCTGATCACTTTTTACGCCCTGAATGCGGCGCAGCTCCGCTGCTGTGTAGTTGGTCAGTCCGCGTGCGAACTCTTTTCGTTCCGGGTCCAACAGTGCCACAACATCCCCTTTGGCAAAGTCCCCCTCGGTTGCGACGATACCGATGGCCAAGAGACTGCGTCCCTGTTGCTGGATGGCGCGATGGGCGCCGCGATCGACCACGAGGCTTCCCCGGGGTTGCGTGGTGAACCCGAGCCAGCGTTTGCGCGGTGTGAGGGACTTGCCCTGGGCGAGGAACAGGGTACCGGACGCCTGTCCTTGCATGATTTGTCGAATCGTATCCGGTCGCCGGCCGCTGGCAATGATCACGTTTTCCCCGGCTGCGGTGGTGATCTGAGCCGCGCGCAGTTTGCTGGCCATGCCCCCCTTGCTGAGTCCGGTCTTATGATCGCGGGCCAATGCCATGATCGATTCATCCACGTGCGTCACCGTGGGAATCACCTTGGAACTGGCTAGCTGGGGATCGCCGTCGAAGAGGCCATCGACATCCGAGAGTATGATCATCAGCGGCGCGCGCAGGAGGTTGGTCACCAGCGCGGCTAGTCGATCGTTGTCGCCAAACGTGGTCTGCAATTCCTCGACCGCCACCGTATCATTTTCGTTGATGATGGGGACCGTCCCCATTTGGAGGAGGGTGAGCAGCGTATTCCGAACATTGAGATAGCGGCTCCGATGGCGCAGGTCGTCGGCGGTAAGGAGTACCTGAGCGGCATGCCGTCCGTAGCGGCGCAGGTGGCCATCGTAGGCCTCAATTAATTTCGCCTGCCCAATGGCGGCCACCGCTTGAAGGGTCGCCAGGTCGCGCGGTCGCTGTTGGAGTCCGAGCTGGCTCATGCCGGCCCCGACTGCCCCGCTGCTGACGACAATGACCCGTCGCCCGCTGGTCAACAATTCGTGTAGATCATCGACCAGCAACCCGATGCGATCGCGGTCCAAGGTCCCATCGGGCTGCGTGAGCACACGCGTGCCCAGCTTGATGACGACGGTATGGGCACTGGCCACGACTTCTTGACGGAGCAAATCGGTCATCGCAAGCACGAACGCTAGTTGGAGGAATCGACTGGGGTGGCGGGGGCTCGGGTTGACGGTCCCGGCCCGCTTGCAGGTCTCCGCCTCATGTCCTCAACAGTCTACCGCGACTTGAGTCGCAGGCAAACGCCTCCTACAATGGAATCGACGATGGCCCGCCTGTGTTTTCCCGCCGTGGCCCAGGAACCTTCGGCCACGGAACCATTTTGGCCTAGAATATTGCCTACGAAAGTGCGGTCCATGAGTGAGCTTCACCATGAGTGCGGGGTGGCAGCCGTCTATCATCTGCCAGGCAAGCCGGTGAGCCCGCTGTGTCCAGAACAAGGCCCCGAACAGGCATCTCGGCTGCTGCCGCGGATGTTGCTGGACATTCAGAATCGTGGGCAACTTGCGGCGGGGATCACACGGTTCTCCCCCGCACGTGATGACTTATTGTTCACCCACAAGGATGTGGGGACGGTGGCCGAGGTCTTTCGTCTCTCGCATGCGGGCAAGCGGGAGAGTTTGATGCAGCGTCTGGCCGGCAATGCGGCGATTGGCCATGTCCGATACGCCACCTGTGGCGAGGATGATAGCAGCTACGCCCAGCCGTTTGAACGTCACCATCTACAAAAATCCAAGTGGTTCAGCTTCTGTTTCAACGGTCAGCTCGCCAACTACCAACAGTTGCGGGACAAGCTGATGAGTGATGGCGACCATCATCTCACCCGCTCGACCGATACCGAAATCATCATGCACGAGTTCAGTCGGGAACTCTCGGGGGACCGGCGACCGCTTGTGATCGACATGCTGAAGCAGGCCAGTCAACGATTTGATGGTGCCTACACCATGGCCCTGTTGAATGCCCGTGGCGATTTGTTGTTGGCCCGCGATGCGCTGGGCATCAAGCCCTTATGTTATGCCACGGATGGCAGCCTGTTGGCGGCAGCAAGCGAGAGCGTGGCCCTGATCAACTTAGGTTTTTCCTCGGAACAGATCCATGCCCTGGAACCGGGGAATGCCATCACCATCACCGATGGACGCATGGAGGTTCACACCTTCGCGACGGCCCCTCGGCGAGCGCACTGCTTTTTCGAATGGATCTACTTCGCCAACGTTGCCAGCACGCTGGATGGCCGGAGCGTGTACTTGTCGCGCAACGCCCTGGGAGTCGAGCTGGCCGAATTGGAGCGTCACTACAACCAAGTACCCTTGGATGCGGACACGATTGTGGTCCCCGTCCCGGATACCAGCAAGGCGGCGGCGGACGCCATGGCCTTTCATCTGGGGATTCCTGTCCGCGAGGGGTTGATCCGAAATCGCTACTCGGGCCGGACCTTTATCGAGGGGACGGGGAGTCGACAGCGGGCTGTGCAAATGAAGTACACGCCACTGCGTGAGGTCCTGCATGGCAAGCGGGTGTTTCTGGTCGAGGACTCGATTGTCCGCTCCACGACCATGAAAGTTCTGCTCAATCGGATCCGCGAGGAAGGGGGCGCGCGAGAGATTCACGTGCGCGTCGCCTGCCCGCCGATTGTGGCCCCGTGTTTCTACGGCATCGATATGTCCACGATCGACGAATTGTTCGCCCCACGCTTTCTGAAGGAAAACGCCCTAACGGATGAAGCGCAGGCACAGATGGCGGCCACGCTGGGGGCCGATTCGCTCCGCTATCTGCCGGTCGCGTCAGTCGCGCGGGCGATTGGACTGTCGGAACAGAATCTATGCCAGGCCTGCATTACCGGCCGCTATCCGACTCCTCACGGACAACAGCTTTATCAATTGGCGGTCAACAACAGCGGCCGCGGATCGTTGGGACAACGCACGTACGAACAACCGGCCGTCGTGCGCTCTTAGATTGAACTTCGGCGCTGTTACGGTAGTCGAGTTTCCATTAGCTCCCATTGGTTCTGATGAACAATAAGGAAACGCCGGCCGTCACGACTGTTGTCGCTAGTGCGAACATTAGTAAACCGAATGATTCGCTGGACGGACGGTAGTACGGCACGGCCAGCTTTGCAAGTACTAGCAGCACACAGATCGAGGTTGTCGTCCAGAGCATCGATCTAAGACGGTATTGCCATGCAAACACTTGCAATGGTACTTCGTCCGGGCACCAAACCCAAAGCAGCCTCATCGTTTTTACTGCAATCAGAATCGAGAGTACGACATAGTACGTTGAGAAAAAGAGAATCGGAATCGCATATGAAGGACGCATGTCGAACAAGGCGCTCAGGATGGCACCAAGTATGACTACCAGCGGGGCCGAGAGGCCAAAGAAAGTTGGTGTCCACGAATTCAGTGGTTTCGCGGCGACAGCCAGCATCAAGCCAGTCAAACTCAGCGCGGGCCCAATGGCCGCAAGTGACTCTACCTGCATAGGCATGACGACCGTTAGCGTGATTTGGACCACGCACAGAGTGATCGCGATGTTTCTACGGCTAAGCCACAAAAATGTCCGTTGTAAATTTCGCACTTGACGCCAAAGGCTTGTTCAAGGCACTAGTGGTCGCTGAGAAAGGTACTCTGTCAGAGGATGTGGCCTAGGTCAAGAAGAAAACGTGGACTGAGAATGCGGTCTGCGAGATCAGCTAAAAATCACCGATGGCTGACAGGTTACCTTCCCCGCGATACAATTCACGATTTTACCAAGCACTACTTTAGAATTCGGCTCTTGAGTCGGTTGAGCAATTCAATGGCGGCGCCGATGTCGGCCTTTTGCCGCTCGGGCTCGGCGGCGATCTCCCGTTCAATGGTGAGCGGGCCTTGGTATCCGATCTCGTGGAGCGTGCGCAGGAAATTCTCGAAGCCGACATCCCCTTCTCCCAATGGCGTTTCACGCCCCCATTCCACTCCCGGACGGGCTGCCCATGTGCCGTCCTTGCAATGCACGCTCCGCACATGGGGGCCGACCTTGCGGAGTGCTTCGATCGGGTTCCCCGTGCC
>SXHS01000226.1 GCA_005773145.1 Planctomycetaceae bacterium
CCTACTATCTGAAGTATCAAAACCGCCGTCCCGACTACGTCTCGGCATTCTTCGACGTCGTGAATTGGGATGAGGTCGCACGTCGATTCGCAGCCGCCAAGTAGGCCTCTTCTTGGGGGGCTCCTGCCCAACGGTCGTTTACCGCCCAGCGTTCGTTTACCGCCCAGCCGAAGGCGCCGGCGGCGATGGTGACGTGCATCGGCCCAAGCTGGCAACTTCGCAATTGAAGTCGAGTCCGTCGCTAGCAGCTGGCAGCGCCGCACCGTCTCTGCTTTCAGACGCCCCTTATGACTGCCGTTGACGGGCGCGAGTCCCACAACGTATGATCCCGCGCCGGTCTGGCCCTCGAGCGCGGTGGGGTCTTGCGAATTGTAGGGTTTGCCTCGCGTGGCATGGGTATGCCGACCGAAGAGAAACAACATAAAGCACGGTTGAATCCGGTTGCGCGAGCACTGAGAGACTCGCCGATTTGCGTTTGCCGATTTGCGTTTGAGGTCCACTGCGCTCGCGAGATGTTCGCTGGCGGACCGTGCGGTGTGTTACAAGGACGGGTCAACGGACATCAGCATATGGTTGCACCGATTATCCAACGGCGTTTCAAATGGGTCCTTCTGTTTCTCGTGGTGCTGGGAGTCTGCGGGTGCCGCTCAACTTCCTCGCAATCACAGAGCCGCGTGCCGGGAATGGGTTGGCTGAGTTGGCGCAAGAAGGATCCGCCCGCCTCGACACTGACAGCAACTGACCCCGCAGCTCAGTACCCGGCGCCATCCTCGGTAGCCACCCCGCAGGCCGCAGCGAGCGCCACGACACAGGGAGCGCCCACGGCCAGCGAGTACGCTGGGGCACCAGCCAGCTTTGATCGGCCATGGACACAACCCGCCGAGAGCGGCTACCCACATACGAACCAGGGAACCACCTATCTCAAGGACAGCGCTGGTCAGGACGGGTCGGTCGGCTACGCGACGGGGCCCTACCCCACCGGGGGTGCCGCACCGGCAGCCCCAGCGACCGGTTTGACAGGGGGCGTCCAGCCGCAGCAAGGACCCTATGAACCCAGTTATCCGAACGCTCCGACCTCGGAAGCAGAGGCCGCAGTACCCGCGGAATCTCAGGCAGCGGCCCCGGCGTGGCCGGAAGATCTGACGGCCCCCCCCGCAGCCCCCACCACTCCGGTGGCCGAGCCAGCGGCGAGCGCACCTTATTCGGCCCAGCCGGCCGGTATCCCAACGGTTACGGTGACCTCGGCGGCGACGCCCAGTGCACCTTCCATCGCGCCGCCCATGGCCGCTTGGCGTCCTGGGGCAACCGGCGACTACCAGGCGGCCCCAGCACACGGCAGCCCCACCAGTCGTTACCCTTCCACTGCAGCGCAGCCACCCGTTGCGGGCGCACAGACCCGCTAAGTGCGGTCGTTCCCGGGCTCTGGGCCCCGAAGGGCAACGCCGTGAAGGATTTTTCGATGGGCCGCTCGTGTGCGGGTGATTTCCGTCGTAACCCGAAGCGTTAGCGAGGGCCGTTGGCCCTATCCGTTTCCGGATATCCTCTTACCTAGTCCGATGGACTGGGCTAGGCAAACAGCGGGGCTTTGCCCCTCTGAGTCAATATCGGTGCGTCGTTGACAGTTCCATCGAATGGGATCAGCCGCCCGTGGAAACCGCACCCGGACCGTGGCACCAAAAGTGCGCGCTACGGTAAGGGCAGACACGAGGAGCGAGTAAACCCCCATTTTTCCCGGTAAAATCCGTCACGGCGTTGACCTTCGGGGCCCGATATCAGCCCAGCTCGAGGCTAGAAGATGTGTGGTACAACGAGCCCTTGTGGGGAGGGAGCCAGCGGAGCGCACGCTTTGCGGAGCGCACGTTTTGATGGCAGGGTTGCTACCAGCCCATGACCATGTTGGACTCGATCACCTTGCGGGCCAGAGTCAAATCGCTGCCCGTTTCCTGCATGTAGAGGCGAATGGCGTGCACCTTGTCGCCAGCCGATTTGGCCAGGCAGTCGCGGGCGACGGCACAGGCCTCCACCTTGGGTCCGATACCAAGCGCGGCCTTGGAAATCACCCAAGAATCCCTGGGCCGCTTGGTCATGCGAATCACGTCGTCCGACGGATAAGCGTGGGTAACCACCTCGCCAGCGGCCTGTTCGTCTGCGGCCCACGTAATGATGATGTGGGCACTGGTCTCAATCTCGAATAGCGGCATGTTAGCCCTCCCGTCCCATCCAATATGGAAGCCATGGAATGGAAAACCATCGTATGATAATGGTGCCGGGCCCATTCGTCAACGGACGGCAATTCGACCGGGGCCCAGCACGCGGGGGGGCAGCGGGCAATTTTCGCGACCGCCCGAGGATGCGCGGTTGCCAGATGCGCCTCTGGGCCATTACAAAGGGTTCCCATGAAGGAATTCCACTGGCCGCTTTTTGTGTTCCCCCTCCCAATTGCGACATGCTCCAGTCACGGCTCGTCCTCCGATATCCCTAGCGGACAGGCCCTCCGCCGTTCGGGCCGCCTGTTCGGTGCGCTGGGCTCATGGAACCGCCCGGCGTTGTGGATTCGCCTGATCCTGACCGGCATCGTAGCAGCGGCTATCATCCGTGAGTTGCCTAGGGAAATCTCACGATGGTACTTGGCCGCTGCCCGTGAGCAATCGGTGGACCTGAACGACCATGGCGCGTTGGAACGCATCGACCGAGCCATTGATTGGAGTCGAGATGACTACTCATTGTATCTGATACGCGCCGCCTGGAGACTGCAGGCCAAGCAACCGGATGGTAGCCTTGCCGATTGCAATCAAGCGATACGACTCGCGCCGGCCGACCGGCGGGGGTACGAATTGCGCTGGCAAGTCCATATGGTACTGGGCCATGTTGAACCCGCGATGGCAGATGTCCAGGTACTGGTCGAGCGGGCGCAGCAGGCCTATCAGGAATCCAAGACACCGGCGCATCGATTTCGATACGCGGAATCGCTCAATGCCCGCGCTTACGGACGTGCCTTGTCCAACCAAAAATTGGAACTAGCGATTGAAGACATCAATCTGGCGTTTGGCGTATTGGAATCCGAGGATCTCTATTCGTTGCGTGACACGCGTGGCTATCTGTACTTCTTGACCGGAAATTACCAGGCGGCTCGTAAGGATCTGGATTACGCAGTGCGGCAGGGACGTATTGCCTATTCCATCGAGATGGACATGCTGAACCAGCCCGAACGAACGGTCTCGATCGATCGCCAACTGCGCTTTGAGACCCGATCGCGCAAGGAGGGGTTAGCGGTCTTGTTCTATCATCGAGGCCTGTTGCACGAACGACTGGGATACGAACGAAAGGCCAAGGAAGACCTCCACACGGCACTGGAATACGGCTATGACCCGTCACGCGGGATTTGGTAGTTTGCTGACGGAGTTTCAAGCCATTGCGGCAGCTAAGGTCTCAGGCTCAATCGGTTCGACCTGCCGCCCGTTATGCTGCATGACGCGCCGACCGAGTTGATCCCTGGCCATGCTTAGGGCCGACTCCGCACGATCCAATAGCGACTGTCGATGATCGCCATCCAACACCGCGGTGATGCCGATCACGAGCGGCTGGCCCAACAGCTCGTCCGCCTGCCTTCGCAGCCGGTCAGCAAGAATGGCGGCGCCCTCCAAAGTTGTTTCGGGCATTAACAAGGCAAACTGCTGATCACTGCAACGGATCACCGTATCCGTCTCTCGGGCGGAATCGCTGATCAATGTCGTGATCGCAACGCGATCGGTCGCCAACGGTGCTCGCCGCTTAACCGAGGTTGTGTTGTCCTCACCGGGGGGGTGCTCGATCAGTGCCAGAGCGAAGACCCCGTCATAGCGGGCATGCAGACGAAATAGCGAGCCAACAGCCGCATCCAGGCTGGCTGCATGGGCGTTCGGGTCGCGTCCGGACGATGCGGGCGCCTGAGCCTTTCGGTAGTCGGCGACCCATTTGCCCAGGTGATAGCCTACGATACTGGAAACGATCCAACCCAAGAAGATCAGTGGGGTCATCATGGTTGCTCAAAGCAGCTAAGAAACTTCAATAGTCCTTTCGCGAACCGTAACCGCGCATGCAGATCACGCCGACCGTGACCAGCACGGCCGCCAAAAACCCCCAATGCGCCATGGTCATGTTATTCGCCAAGCGGAACAGGGCACTTTGTGCGATCTCAACGTAGCGCCACATAGCTGCCGGCTCCCGACACAAAACAACGAGGCGAATCTGGTCGCTTCCGCTCACTCATTTCCAGATCCATGTACAAGTCTAGGTTGCAAAAAGACCCGTCATGTCCCCGAAGCCACCAGCCGCCCCCGATGCCCGCCGGCCGATCCCGCACAACCGGATTTTCCACTACAGGCCCGGCCACGTCGCTCATTCCCAGACTTCACCCTGAGCGTGTCACACAAGTTCGCCTCGGGCCCGGTTTGACCTTGCACGGGGCCTGCGGACCGATATAATCCAGCTGAGCAATCTTCAAGGAAGGGGCGGTAGCTCAATTGGTTAGAGTACCGGACTGTCGATCCGGTGGTTGCGGGTTCGAGTCCCGTCCGCCTCGCTTTCTGACTTCCCGTGAGTGGTCCAGCCGTCTGAAGAGCATCGGAAGTGTTGATGCTGGCGGGGTACGGCCGGGACTCTCTGAGCCACGGTAGCGGTTGCCTCGCGCACCGCAATGCGACGTCTGAATGCAGGCTGTCAGTCGGCTCGCAGAGCCCGTCGATCGCGGCCGGTTTCTGTAGGATTCAAGATCGGAGAACGATAAAAATGGTAGCCACACTCCCCATTACCGTGACGCTGCGCCCCGAAAAACGGGGCACCTTCTTCGCGCATCATCCGTGGGTGCTGGCCAAGTCGCTGGTGCCGGTACGGGAATCGGTACCGCCGGGATCGGTGATTGACCTCGTATTGCCCGATGGCCGATGGGTCGCCCGTGGACTCTACAACGGCGACAGCCGCATACCCGTGCGACTGTATACCTGGAATCAAGAGGAAGAA
>SXHS01000227.1 GCA_005773145.1 Planctomycetaceae bacterium
ACATCGATGACCAGTCCCAATCGCGATGGAAATAGGCGGCTGGCGAACCGAGCCAGGGCGTGCCAGTTGGACGCCGCCGCCCGGAGCGGCTGTTGAGCGGCCTCTTCGAGAGAGACAAGACGCCCGTCGGTCAGGTAGACTCGCACCAGAGATTTCGGCGCGGCATGGGACACGGCTTGCAGAATATGACGCACTCCGTCGGCCTTTGACGCAAAGCAGTCGGCCAACTCACCGGTCATCGTGATCGCCAAGGCGTCCGCATGCGGACTCACCGACAACAGGTCGGCCAGCGCCCGGCCGAGTCGATCTGGGTGTCGCCAGAGCGCGAAGCGCACCGCATGCGCGAAAGTGCCATGGTCGGCAATCTTCAAATTGGCGCCGCCGATGTCCAGCCCTAGCCAGCTCATGCGCCTACCATTGTACCGCAGTCCAGCGAATGGAATCCATCGGCCGATCGCCCTTTGCGGTGCGCAACCACAACTCGGCCAGATTCGCGTCGGTGGCGCGTCGTAGTCCCAGATAAGAACTGGTTAATCGTGGATTGATCTCGATGACGGCATCCTGCGGAGTGCCAAGTTGATCCCCCAGCACCAAATCGATGCCCATGTAGCCGCAGGCATTGCCTGTGAGCGGGACGACTTGCAGCGCGATGCGGCGGGCCCGCTGAATCAAGTCCGCATCGTCGATCACGCCCCCCCCATCGTAGCCAAACCGAATAGGATCGTGAAATCGTTGTGTGCAGGGGGGCAAAACAAATGCGCCGGCCGGGCCCAGCAAGAGTGAAATGCTGGCCGCCGTGCCAGGCCAGTAGGCCTCCAATCGCATCTCGTCTGCCGTCCAGTCCGACGGTTGCGCTGAATGGTGGTCCAGCAGCATTCGGACCCCCAGGGAACCGGCGCCATCCAACGGCTTGAGAATGGCTGGATAGGAAAAGTCGCTCGGCAAGCCCTCGCCGGATGTCACACGGCACCCGCGCGGCACCGGTAGGCCCGCCTGTTCCAAACGCTCGCACGTCCTCTGCTTGTCGGTGGTCCACGCCACCAACTGTGAGTTGGGACTCAGCAACCGGCCGCCGGCAGCTTCCACCCACCGAACGCGATCCAGTAGGAGCCCGTCACATTCGGGCGCGATCAAGATCGTCCCATCCGAGGCGGCCGACAACCGGGTGAGGTGATGCAGCTCGTCATCCTCGCTGCCAATTGGAACGAGTTCGACAGAGTTCCCACACCACGAGGTGGGGAGCGCCCGATCCCACATCAGGGTCACATGGTGGTTGGGGATCCGACAGAAATCATCGACCAAGGCCCGCACCATGGCCGAACCTTCCCGCAGCAAGGTCTCCTGCGGATCACGCCAGGCTGGTCGCGAATACAGTCCCCCCCCAGTCAGGAATTCGTAAATCAGCACCTTCATGCGGGATGAAGCTCACACCACATCACATCGCGGTCCGCCACATCAAAATCAATATCAGAAGATGCCCAATTGATCGCGAGCTTCTTCGGTCATTCGATCCGGCGACCAGGGGGGCTCCATGACAATCCGCACTTCCACCGCGCCCACACCAGGCAATTGCGCGACCACATTCTTCGCACTTGCGATCAATTGTGGCCCGGCCGGACAGGCGGGACTGGTCAGGGTCATCTCGATCAAGATGTCGTGCTTTTCACCAGTGGCGGTCAACTCCGTGGTGTCGGCCTCCGTACTTTCTAGCGTGGTGGGACTCGGCACGGATTCCGGCACGCCGGATGTCGTCGGACTGGGGACCTCAGCGACCGATCGTTCAGCCGGTGTGTAGGGGCGCAGGTCGACTCGGTAGACGAGGCCCAGGTCGATAATATTCACGAACAATTCTGGGTCCAGGACCGTTCGTAGGCTTTCACGAATCTTGTCTTCGTTTAGCTCAAGCATGGTTGAGTTCATCCGTTTTCATTGACTCGCACGAACACTTGATTGTCTTGAATCATCACTTCATGCACCGGTGTGGCTTCCGTGGCCGGCATGCTGAGGGGACGGCCATCGCGCACGTCAAATTTGGCGCCGTGGCGAGGGCAAGCCAAGGCATGATCCGTCAAGACTCCGTTTCCCAACGGGCCCCCGTCGTGCGTGCAAACATCGTCGATGCAATAAAATTGTCCGCCGACATGAATGACGACAACCATACGATCATCGACCTCAAATACTTGTCGGCCGGGATCAGGGATGTCGCGAACGTGAGCCACGCGCTGGAATGCAGACATTTAGTCGTACTCGCGCACGCGACGAGCGATCGCATGCCCCAATGCTTCCCGAACGCTCTCAATGGTGATGCGATCCAGCACTTGCTGAAAGAAACCGGTTACAATCAGACGCACGGCTTCACGACGCGTGAAGCCGCGGCAGCGGGCGTAGAAAATGAGTTCTTCGTTGACACGGCCCGTCGTCGATCCGTGCGTGCAGCGTACGTCGTCGGCCTCGATCTCCAGTCCAGGGATGGAATCGGCCCTTGCGTCGTGGGATAGCAACAGATTGTCATTGCGCTGATAACCATCCGTTTGTTGGGCTTCGCGATCCACCTTGATCATGCCACGCCAAACCGTATGCGATTTATCCTGGAGTGCGGACTTATAGAGAAAGTCACTGCGACACTGAGGGGCCTGGTGATGCTGCAAAGTGTGATACGACAAATGCTGTCGGTCTTCGGTGAACATCACACCATTCACTTGGCACTCAGCCCCTTTTCCCTGCAATAGGACCTGTTGATTGACCTTGGCCAATCGAGCACCCAGGGCGCCGAGGGTCCATTGTAACGAGGCATCTCGCTGCAGGGTGGCCCGCTGATGTGCGAAATGCCAGGTGCGACTCCCCCAATTCTGCAAGCTGACAAAACGCAGATGGGCGCCCGGCTGCAGGCAGATGGTCGTGACGCCACAATGCAACCCGTTGTCCGAGGAACCGACACTGGCGGTCTCCGATAGCAAGGTGGCCTCTGCCCCCTCTTCCAAGATGACCAGCAGGTGACCGAAATCCACTCCGCCATCGGACATCGCCGACAGGGCCAAGAGTGGCTCGTGTAGGCATACACCGCGCGGCACGTAGAGCAGGTGCCCGCCGGACCAGCAGGCGGCATTCCAGGCGGCGAAGCGGTCCCTAGCGGCGGGGACGGCATGATCGGTAAGGTAAGGTCGCAGCAGGTCGCCGTGGGATTGGACCCACTGATCGAGGCTGCCGAACAGCACGCCACGCGCGGCCCATTCTGGGGATAAGTCGTTGGATTGGGCCACACTGTCGACTGCGGTGGACTGACCGGCCAAGGTCACGCCGGCTGCCAGTAGGGCCTGAGGGACGGCGGAATCCGCTGCGGCCCGGGTCCGTGGTAGACCATAGGCGTCGGGCTTAAATAATCGGATATCCGTGCGTGCCCACTCCTCTTCGGAGCGATTGGGCCAATGTCCCTCGCTGAAGATTCGCCACGCTTGTCGACGGTGGTCGCGCAACCATGGCGGCTCCTGGCGCGTTTCCAAGAAGGCGTGAAACGATGATTCCGAAATTCCCGTGGGAGTGCGCGATTCTGTTGCTTGCATCAACCTACCGACCCCTCCATCTGCAACTGAATCAGGCGATTCATTTCCACCGCATATTCCATGGGTAATTCCTTCACGAGCGGCTCGATGAATCCGTTCACAATCATGGTGCTGGCCTCGGACTCGGTCAGTCCACGGCTGGTGAGATAGAACATCTGTTCCTCACCGATTCGCGAGACGCTGGCCTCATGTCCGATGGTGACGTCCTGCTCCGCGACCTCAATGTAGGGATAGGTGTCACTGCGGCTGCGAGGGTCGAGAATCAGCGCATCGCAGACGACGTTGCAGCGGGCGTCCGTGGCCCCCTTCTCGACCTTGACCAGGCCCCGATAACTGCTGCGTCCACCGTTTTTTGAGATGGATTTACTAATGATTTGCCCCGTCGTGTGGGGGGCGCAATGCACCAGCTTGGCCCCCGCGTCCTGATGCTGGCCCGCCGAGGAGAACGCGATCGAGAGGATCTCGCCACGTGCGCCGGGCTCCATCATGTAGACCGCCGGATACTTCATGGTCAGCCGGCTGCCCAAGTTACCGTCGATCCATTCCATGGTGGCGTCCCGATAGGCCATGGCCCGCTTTGTCACCAGGTTGTAAATGTTGTTGGCCCAGTTCTGAATTGTCGTATAGCGGCAACGCGCGCCTCGTTTCACCACGATCTCCACCACCGCTGAATGGAGGCTCTCGGTGCTGTACATGGGGGCTGTGCAGCCCTCGACAGAGTGCACGTGAGCCCCCTCGTCGACGATGATGAGCGTGCGTTCGAATTGCCCCATGCTCTCCGCGTTGATGCGGAAATAGGCCTGCAGGGGGAATTCAATCTTCACTCCCTTCGGAACGTAAATGAAAGAACCGCCGGACCAGACGGCCGAGTTCAAGGCGGCGAATTTGTTGTCCTCGGGGGGAATAATCGTGCCGAAGTACTCCCGCAACAGATCGGTATGCTCCCGCAGGGCCGTATCCGTGTCCGTGAAGATCACACCTTTGTTGCCCAATTCCTCTTGGAGTGAGCCGTAGACGACCTCGCTTTCAAATTGGGCCTTCACACCGGCGAGAAATTTCTTCTCAGCCTCGGGAATCCCCAATTTGTCGAAGGTCTCCTTAATTTCAGCCGGTACGTCGTCCCACGTACGCCCCTGGTGATCCGTTGGCTTGAGGTAGTAGAAGATATCTTGAAAGTCGACGCCGATATCCCCGCCCCACTTCGGCATCGGCTTCGATTCGAAGATGGCCAAACTGCGCAGACGAAAATCCCGCATCCACGCGGGCTCCCCCTTCATCTCGGAGATCTGCTGCACAATCTCCGCGTCGAGTCCTCGACGGGCCTTGAAGACGGCCGTCGACTCCGTGCGGAAGTCGTACTTGTTGATTTCGCCGATGGCGGCGGTGTTCTTTTCGGTAATGTCAGTGGCCATGTGATTGCCTATTTTCTTCAAATTCGGCCGTGTTAAGCGCCTACTTGTTCAGTCTTCACCGTCATGGCCTGGTTGTCCGCATCGGCATCGGGGTTGGCCGCGCGGATGCGATCATAGCCCTGTTGGTGTAATTCGATCGCCAACTCGAAGGTGCCTGTTTCCACGATTCGTCCGCCTAGCATGACGTGGGTGAAATCAGGCGGATTGTGCTCCAGCAATTTGTCGTGATGTGTGATGATCAGTAGCCCCATCGATTTGCCACCAATCTCTGCGATACTCTGGCTGGCCAAACGTACCGCGTCCGCATCGAGGCCACTATCGGTTTCATCCAAGATGGCGAACTTCGGTTGCAACATGGCCAATTGCAGAATCTCTGCCCGTTTCATCTCGCCACCGGAAAAGCCATCGTTGACGTAGCGACGTGCAAACTCCGGGTCCATGCGCAGCTGCTCCATGCGCTCCCGCAATTCTTTGCGGAACTCGCGCATGGGAATCAAGTCTTCCCCTTCCTTGCGTTCCGGACGGCGGACGTTGGTCGACGCGTGGCGCAGGAAATCGGCCATGCGTACGCCGGGAATGGCCACCGGCCGTTGAAAGGCCATGAACAGTCCCGCGCGGGCTCGTTCGTCCGGCGACATTTCCAATAGATTCTGCCCGTTGAGCTGGATGGTGCCGGCGGTGATCTCATATTGCGGATGGCCCATGATCGCCAGCCCCAAGGTGCTCTTGCCCGAGCCGTTGGGGCCCATCAACGCATGGGTCTCACCCCGGCGAATCGACAGGTTGACGCCTTTGAGGATGGGCTTTTCGTTGACCACCACATGCAAGTTGGAAATCGCTAACGTGTCCACCGTTGTGTGCTCTCTTTCATACGGGCTCGCTCAAACGCGAACCGGATCTGTCGATGCTGCGTTGGATCGTCTCGGTTGGTCCTATCCCGTGATTTTCTGATGGTCCGTCATGGGAGCATGCTCCAGCGACGCATCGACGTAGCCAGTGTGATGAGGCAGCGGCAGCTCGTCCGCCACCTTGGTTCCCAGGCGGCCAAAACCGCTGGACCCAGCACCATCCCTTTGCTTGGCGATGCGGTGCCCCTTGATCTTGTCTTGAATCCGCATCAAACCTTCCAGCAAGGCCTCGGGACGCGGCGGACAACCGGGAACGTAGACGTCCACGGGAACCACCAAGTCGACCCCCTTCACCACGTGATAACCCCACTTGAAATAAGGTCCACCCCCCACCGTGCAGGCACCCATGGCGATCACGAACTTGGGATCGGGCATCAGGTTGTATAAACGGCGTACGCGGCTCGCCATCTTGTAGGTCACCGTGCCCGCCACAATCATTAAGTCGGCCTGCCGCGGCGTGGCACGAAAGGCCCCCGCGCCGAAGCGATCCAAATCGTAGCGGCTGGCCCCCGTCGCCATCATTTCGATCGCGCAACACGCCAGACCAAAGGTCATCGGCCATAAGCTCGATTGCCGCGCCCAATTGATCGCTTGCTCGATCGTGGTCGTAATCACCCCTTCCTCAAACCGTCCCTCAATCCAAGGCTGTGTCATGTGCCGATCCTGTGGTCTGGATTCCATGCGTGTGCGTGGTAAATCTCAAATCTCAAATCTCAAATCTCAAATCTCAAATCTCAAATCTCAAATCTCAA
>SXHS01000228.1 GCA_005773145.1 Planctomycetaceae bacterium
AGGGGGGCGCACCTTAACTTACCGGGGCTGCTGTTGGGTCAGACAATGCACGGCCCCCAGCCCCCACACAAGATCCCGACAGGGGACGGGTTGCACCTCGCGGTCGGGGAAGACCTGGGCCAGAATCTGCCGCGCTTTGTCATCCTCGGGCTCGTCGAACGTCGGCATGATCACCCCGCCATTTACCAAATAAAAATTGCAATAACTGGCGGGCAATCGTTGATCTTCAAAGCTCGCGCGGCGAGGAATGGGGAGCGCAACGATTTCGTAGGGACGTCCGTGCCTATCGGAAAACGTCCGCAATTGAGCCTGCATCTCACTCAACGGTTCATGATTGGGATCGGATGAATCCTGGGCCACGGCCGCGAGTAGCGTTTGAGGATTGGCGAAGCGGACCAATTGATCGATATGCCCATCCGTATCATCGCCTTCGAGCTCACCGTAGTCGACCCACAAGACCCGGGTGGCACCCAAGTAGTCGGCAAACCATCGTTCCGCCTGATCGCGCGTCACGCCTGGATTGCGTCGCGGATCGAGCAGGCAGCGCGACGTGGTCATCACCGTCCCCTGACCATCCCCCTCGATGCTGCCCCCTTCCAAAACGATGCTGGTGGCAAACCGTCGAGCCCCAACGGCCTCCGTGATCACCGCCGTGGCCTGATCGTCGTTTTGCCACGGCGGGTACTTGCCACCCCACGCGTTGTAGCGAAAGTCCGCGATGGCATCACACGTGCCGTGTAGAGAACGCAAAAACAGAGGCCCAAAATCGCGAATCCAGGAATCATCCGTCGGAATTCGATATACATGTACATTTGAACACGAATCCAGCAATTCTCGCGTCTGCGCCCAAGCAGTCTCTTCGGCAGCCAGGATGTGAACTGGCTCGAAGCGGGCAATGGCCTGCACCAAGCGGGCATACGCAGCGGGAATGCGCTCGAAAATCCCCGGCCAGGACTCCGCCTTTCGCGGCCAGGCCAGCCATGTTGCGGCATGAGGCTCCCACTCGGCAGGCCAATGATAGCCCAATGCACGTGGCAGCTCGGTCGGCAGTGACGGGATACGGGTCATGGAAAGGGCTCGTCCAGGAGCCTCCGCACTTTAGTCGATGAAGCGTCGGGTTATTTCGCCATAGGCATCGACTCGCCGGTCTCGTAAGAACGGCCAATGGGTGCGCACCGCGTCGATCTGTTCGCGATTGCAAGTCGCCAAAAGGGTCGCTTCTTCGTCGTGAGGAGCCCGGGCTAGGATGTTACCGTTGGGATCCGCGACAAACGATGCACCCCAAAATTGCAATTTACCTTCGAGGCCAACACGATTGGGGGCGATCACGAACGCACCATTGGCAATGGCATGACTACGCATCATCGTCTCCCACGCGGACCACTGACTGGTACCGTACGCTTCTTTCTCGTCTGGCAGCCAACCGATCGCCGTGGGGTAGACCAAGAATTCGGCCCCCTGCAACGCCATCAAACGAGCTGCCTCCGGAAACCATTGATCCCAGCAGACCGCGACGCCGACGCACCCCACCGACGTTGCGAATACGCGGAATCCGAGGTCGCCGGGGGTGAAATAGAATTTTTCGTAGTACAGCGGATCGTCGGGTATGTGCATCTTGCGATAAATGCCCAACAGCGATCCATCCGACTCAAAGACCGCCGCCGTATTGTGATACAGCCCAGCCGCCCGCCGCTCGAACAACGACCCGACGATGACCACGCGATGTTTCCGCGCGGCCTCGGCCAGCGCGTCCGTGATCGGCCCCGGAATCGGCTCAGCCTCGGAAAACCGCCCATGATCCTCGGACTGGCAGGGATAAGTGCCGTGAAAGAGCTCCTGCAGGCAGATCAGCGATGCCCCGCGCGATGCCGCCTCGCCGATGCGAACCAAGGCCTTGTCGAGATTGGTCTGCTTGTCCTCGCAGCATGTCATCTGGACCGCCGCCACGGAAATTTGACTGGGCGGTGATTGCCCGTGGTGCAACCGACTCTCTAAAATCGAAGTTTCGCTCGCCTTCGTCATGAACCCAATTCCCAAATTTCCCATAGCGCCATTGGTGAGGGGACATTCCCGTACGCAATCCGATCCACAGCATAACAGATTCACAATTGCCTTTGGGATGTTGTCGGTGCGCGGGGCAAATTGGTATGATTCCATTCGTCAAGCCATCCTTCTAAGCAGACACGCTGGACCGAGTACCCTCCCGAGATGCCCTTCCCCTTCGACGATCCTTCGGCTGCTGCATCGCCGTATGCACGGATTGCCGCCGCCTATGCGCCGGAAACGCTGCAGACGGCCGCAACGCACATGGCGGCGCTCCTGGCCGCTCACTTCCGCCATGTGCAGGCGGGAGAGGGCCCTGTCTTGCCTTGGAACGATCCCGAGCAATTAGTACTATCGGCGCGTCGCTTGATGCTTCAGGGGGACCATTCAGCCCTGTTGAATGACTTGGCGCTCGCCCCCGATGCGGCCGCCGCGCGTCAGACCCAGGACCAAGTGGCCTGTGCCGTAGGCCAAATGGCCGCCGCCGTCCTGGCCCATG
>SXHS01000031.1 GCA_005773145.1 Planctomycetaceae bacterium
AACTCCGCGCACCACCTGGGGATGTAGGCGGATCCACAGGTAGACCGGGCGCACGAACCGATGGGCGCGCATCGCGCCAACGATCGAGCGTACAATCTCGATCTCGTGCGGCACGATGGCCGGATTGACGGTGCCGTAGACAATCAGCCCGGCATTCTCGGGGACGCCATGCGCACGGCGCCATGCCATGCGGTCGAGTCGTTCACGGATGCCGTGGTAATGATCAAATTGAGCTGCTCCGCACCAATGGATTTGCTCGCGCGGATAGTTGTGGTACTCAACCGCCTCATCCGCCATCAAGTCGCTCCAGACGAGCAGCGAATCGGGGACGCCATTCATATAGCCCTTGCTGGTCAGATTGTCCCACGACAGCATGACCGTAGCCGTGGGGAATCCCAATCGTCGGGCCGAACGCAAGAGGTGAATGTCGGCCGGGTTGTACCCCGGCGTGCCTGTGACCACCAAATCGGGACGATGTCGATGGAGCAGGGCATCGAACTCGCTGCCGGGAAAGAGGCCTGCTTCAGCGCTCATGTAGGCGCGGCGCAAGAGGGGAATGCGCCCCAGCACCGCGTTGCCGCTGCGAGCCAGCCAATAGCGCAGGGGTGCCTGCTGTCGAAAGGCCTCGTTCTTGTGATTCAGCGTCTGCCCCAAGGCGGGGTTCATCAAGAGATACTGCCGCAAGGTCATCAGATGCGATTCCACGCGCGAGGCGCGAAAGGGCATGTCTTCCAGCACGATCTGCGGATGATCGAACTCCTGTCGAAAATAGGCTTCTCGGCTGCTTTGCGATACGACGACCAGCTCCACACCACGCGACAAAAGCGTCTCCGCAATTGAGGAGCGCAGCAGCATGCGGGCCTGAAAGCCGTGCGTAATGTTGAAGAGAATGCGGGGCATACTGGGGAATCGTTTTTCACCTGTTAGGGGGCCGCGTGAGGCGCCGGCCTCGACAGCGGCTGGTCGGCAGCGTCACGCAACGGTAAGGGGCGTGCCGCTATTGGGCCATGGCCGCCGAATGCCGGACCGCCGCTGACACCGATTGCGTACGCGGTTGGTATCCCATGCGCCCGTAACCTGCGGCCAAGGCTTGAACGGCAATAATGACGCCCACATACTGAAATGCCAAGACGTTATGCGTGAACATGCACTGGAAAAAAAACATCAGACTGAAGCCTGCCAAAACCGCTCGTAGCTCGCGATTACGAACGCGCCAAGAAATCCAAACGACATTGGCCCAGAATGCCAGGTAGGCTAACAGGGCCACGATGCCCGAGTTCCCCCAAATGAAAAGCAGGTCATTGTGCGGTCCTAAGCCTGCACCGATCTGCACCACACGAAACATGCTGCCATGGCCCCGCCCCAATAGCCACTCTTCCTTGCAGGCCTCAAAGGATGGTCCCCACGTCTCCCAACGGCCCAACTCAGCCCCATTCGCCCCTCGCCCCGTGAGAATCCCCGTCACTTTGGCAACGCGCTCGGCCACATGTTTCTGCCCCTGGCCCACAAACGACAATGCAAAGGTGCCGCCAAAAGCAATCACGGCCATGACCACAATGGTTTTCAGCACGGTGGCCGGACGCTGCGTCACGCAGCCATACGCCAAAAAAATAACCGCCAGGCTGGCAATCGAACTGCGAGATAACGTGGCCACAATCGTCGCCACTAATAGGCCTTGCAGCACCAAATTCCACAACTTGTTACGCAAGGGCGCGATCATAGTGAAAATCAGCGCGGCGGTGCAAACCATACCGCACGAGTTGGGATTGATCCATAGGCCGGCCCCGCGGCCCTCGTCATTGACCCACCCCTTCAGCAGGTTGGGATCCACCACCTGCAACAGCGCTAGCGGACAGGCCAGGGCGACAGTGCCATACATGATCTTGACGAAGGTTGGAAACTGGTCGCGCGTGACCACGCGACCGGTTAACCACGGTATGCCGATCAGCCCGATCCATAACTTGATGATGATCTGGGCGATATTGTAATCCGACATGTTTGGAGGCCTATGGCGCCCCAAAAAGCCGACGGATGAAAATAGGGCGAAAAAGATCCAAGCCGTAAGAAAGAAAGAGGACGGTATGGACTTTTGGGACCTGCTGAACAGCACAATCGGAACCGCTGCAGCGAAAAACACGATTGGATTCAAGGCATACTCGCCACCCGTGAATCGCGTCTGCAACGCGGCCACATTGGTGATCGTAAAGATCATCATGAAATAAAACGGCCACGTCGCCAACTTGGAAACCCGTTTTGCCGGCGGACGAGGCCGATGTTGCACCCCCACCCAGGGCGCGGCCGGTGCCAACATCAATGAATTCGACATAGGGGTGACTTTCCCGTTGCAATTTCTGATCCAACCCGGACGCGGCCAGGCGATTCCCGATCAGAGGCTCTCTCGATTATACAACGCTCCCCCCATCTCGGCGCGGTTTCCATCATCGGTCACGCATCCCACAGGGACTTTAACGATTGTAGCGGCCAGCGCCGATTGACAGGCCATTTGGCCGTCGTTAGGCTAGAAATAGCGGGGACTTACGTCGATTGGCTCTACCCGGACCCTCGGATGAAACGGTTTCCATGAGCAACTTTGCGGATTACTTGATTCGGGACGGCGTCATCAGCCGCGAACAGTTGGCCGAAGCTCAGACTCTGGCCAAACAAACTCGCGGCAACCTGTCCGACCAGCTGATTCGGTTGGGCTACGCCACCGGCGAAGAGGTCATGCAAGCCATGGCCAAAGAGCACGGCCTGGAATTCGTCGACCTCGATCGGCTGACCATCGACGCCTCGGTCGTCGAAATCGTGCCGGAATCGGTCGCGCGCGAAAACGTGATCCTCCCCATCGAGAAATCGGAGGGCAGCCTGCGGATCGCTGTCAGTGACCCCCAGGACCTCGATACGTTTGAAAAATTGCGGTTCATTCTCAATCGCAAAGTCGACTTGGCCCTGGCCCCACGCGACAAGATTCTGGAGGCCATCAATCGCCATTACGGGCAGATCGAGGGAGAAAGTGCCGACTCGATGCTGCAAGAATTCACCGATACGGCCATCGATTTTACCGAAACGGCCCAGGAGTCCGCCTCCTCGACCTCGGACGTCGTCGACGAACATAGCGCGCCCGTCGTCCGCTTGGTGCACCTGATGATCAGCGAGGCCGTACAACTGCGAGCCTCGGATATCCATGTCGAGCCCTTCGAGCAACGGGTCCGCATCCGCTATCGGATCGACGGCCACCTGGTGGAGCGAGACAGCCCCCCCCGACGACTACTAGGCGCCATCATCTCCCGCATCAAGATTCTCTCCAAACTGGACATTGCCGAACGCCGTCGCCCTCAGGACGGCCGCATTAAGGTCTCCGGCGGCGGCAAGGAAATGGACCTGCGGGTCAGTATCATCCCCACCAACCACGGCCAATCAGCCGTCCTGCGACTGCTCGATAAAGACAACATCAAGGTCGGCACCCGGCAATTGGGCCTCTCCGAACGCATGTACCACCAGTTCGAGACGCTCATGCGCCGCCCCAACGGCATTATCCTCGTCACTGGCCCCACCGGATCGGGAAAGACCACCACCCTCTACGCGGCCCTCAACGAACTCAACCGGCCCGACCGGAAAATCATCACCGCGGAGGACCCTGTCGAATACTACCTGGCCGGTATCAACCAGGTCGAAGTACGCCATAGCATCGGACTCGACTTCGCCCGCATCATCCGCTCCATGCTCCGACAAGCACCCAACGTCATCCTCGTCGGAGAAATGCGAGATATGGAGACCGCCTCGATGGGCATACAGGCGTCTTTGACTGGACACTTGGTTTTCAGTACACTGCATACGAACGATGCGCCCAGTGCTGTGACACGGTTGATTGATATGGGGGTGCCTGGATATTTGGTTGCCAGCAGCGTGATATCGGTGCTAGCCCAGCGGTTGGTGCGGGTCGTGTGCGGCAAGTGCAAGCAGCCCTACAAGCCCTTGCCGGCCGAGTTGGAGGCTGCCAGCATCCCCCCGGAACTGGCGGCCACGGGCACGTTCATGAAGGGAAAAGGGTGCAACTTTTGCCAGAAGCGGGGCTATCGGGGCCGGATCGGCATCTACGAAATGATGATGATAACCGCCAAAATCCGCGAATTGATCTTCGCCGGTGCCTCCGCTCCCCAGATCCGCAACGCGGCTGTCTCCGAGGGCATGATCACTTTGTACCGGGACGGCATTGATAAGGTGATGCGCGGGATCACGACATTGGAAGAGGTCTTTCGGGTGGCCAAGAAGTCCGAGGACGATGTGGTCTGCCTGGCCAGGCCAGCGACCAAAGGAACGAACAAATAGAGGCCCCGGAACGGCCTCTGGAGAACCCTATGCCGGGAATCGCGGGACGCCCAAGCCAGCCCGCCGGTGCCGCCGATTTGCATCGGCGGAGAACTGACCGAATAATGGGGGTGGCCACGCAAGGTATCGGCCCGGCCGTTCCGGTCCGGGTCAAGCGGGATCGAGCTGAGATCCTGAGTTGGGGATTGCCGGTTGAACCAGGGGCACTGGTTGGAGTTGGTACGAATGCAGCTTTTGCAGTTTTGGGTCACATAAGCCCCCGATCGGATACGGCAGTAATTCTGCCCGGCAGTAGTTCTGCCCGGCAGTAGTTCTGCCCGGCAGTAGTTCTGCCCGGCAGTGAGATCCTGTCCGACAGTAATACCGTCTGAAGCGTGGACCGCGCGCCGCTGGTTGGGCCTTTTGGCGTGCTTATCCGGGCAACCGCAAGGGGTGGCCGTGCTCCGGCGGTGCAGCTTGGCTTCAGGTGGGGGCAATCCGGGACCAAAGGGACTGATACGACAAAAGGGATGTAAAGGAAGTCAGGGATCATGGGCACGATCTTAATCGACAAACTGCTACAGGCCTGCGTGAAGCAGGGGGCCAGTGACATCCACATCACGGTGGGGCAGCCCCCCGTGTTTCGACTGCATGGCCGCCTGCGGCGTTTGGAAACCAAGACGCTCGAGCCGGATGACACGGCCGCCCTGATGAAGAGCATCGCGCCGGAACGCTGCCAGCGTGAATTGCAGGAAAAGGGGGGGAGCGACTTCGGTTTCGCCTTCGGCGACATGGCCCGCTTCCGCGTGTCGATCTTCAAACAGCGTGGCAATATCGCCATGGTATTGCGGCAGATCCCCAACAAGATGCTGTCGATCGCCGAACTCGGACTCCCCGACGTCGTGGAAAAGCTCTGCCTGCGTCCTCGCGGCTTGTTCCTGGTCACAGGCCCGACGGGCTCCGGAAAAAGCACCTCGTTGGCCAGCATGATCAACCACATCAACGAAACGGTGGATCATCATATCATCACCATCGAGGACCCGATTGAGTTCTATCACTATCACAAGAAGTCGACGGTCAATCAGCGTGAGGTGGGGACGGACGTGGCAACGTTCTCCGAGGCGATTCGCCGCGCGTTGCGTCAAGACCCCGATGTGATTCTGGTCGGCGAAATGCGCGATCTG
>SXHS01000229.1 GCA_005773145.1 Planctomycetaceae bacterium
AGATGCTCGAAGCGGTGGCCGGATCGGCTCCCAGCTTGCGCAGGGTGAGCGGCACGAGTGCGCCTGTGATACTGCTGATGAGGCAGCTCGCCGACATGGCCACAAACACGATCCCCGCCAAGTAGAACGGCTTTGGTTGCTGCTGTACATTGGCGGCGATCAACATGCCCAAGCCGGCAGTCAGACCCACAAGCAAGCCGTTCATGCCCCCTAGCCAGGCCTCTTTGAGCACCAAGCGACCGGTCTGCCCGGGCCGCAAATCGCCCAAGGTCATGCCCCGCAACGTGACCGCCAGGGACTGGCAGCCCGTATTACCCGACTGGCCGGCCAATACCGGCAGAAAGGCAGCCAAGATGACTAGCCGATCGATCGTCTCTTGAAAGAGTCCGACGACGGCTGCTGCGACGAAGGCCGTCAGCAGGTTGAGCTGCAACCAGGGGTGGCGAAACCGCAAACTGCGCAACCAGGGTGTTGTCAGCCGTTCTTCGGCATCCACACCGACCATTTCACCTGCTTGGGCGCTGATGGTGATGGCCTGCTGCTCGAATAGCATCTGCCCACGCACCAACCCGACCAGCACCTGCCGCTCGTCACAAACGGGGTATTCCGGATAGTGTCTCGCCACCACGGACTGCATGGCGTCCAGCACGGGGATCTGCGGCATGAGATAGAAGGGATCGCGCAGCATGATGCGTTCCAGCGGCACATCGAGCGGGGCCAACAACAGCTCGCGCATGGTTACCACGCCGACTAGACGCTGTTCGGCGTCCACCACATAGCCGTAGGTGATGAAGGCCTGACGGGTGATCTCGCGCAGTTTTTCCACCGTCTGTGCCACGGTCATCTCGGGCGCAAAGACGGCCAAGGGTCTGCGCATCAATCGCCCTAGCGAACCGGCCGGGTAGCGCGATGTCCCCTCCTGCAAGTCGGCAGGGGGCGTGTTCGGACCCGCGGGCCCGTCAGCGAACGTTTCTGTCATATCTGAACTCCGTTTCTTATGCTCGTTCAGCTGTCGGAAACCGGTACGGGTTTCGATTTGCCATCCAACAGGCAGCTCACGTTGACATCTCCCAACACATTGATGGTGGTCCGACAGCGATCGAGAAACCAATCGACCGCCAGCAACAAACCGATGTACTCGACTGGCAGGCCAACTGCCGTGAATACCAACGTCATGGTTACCAGCCCCGCTTCCGGGATACCCGCCGCGCCCACGGACGCGAGGATGGAAGTCACGACGACAATCAACTGCTGGGTGATTGTTAATTCTTGACCGATCATTTGTGCCACAAAGAGGGCCGCCATTGCCTCGTACAAGGCGGTTCCGTCATTGTTGAAGTTGGCCCCAACCAGTGCACCCATACTGGCCGATTCCTCGCGCAAGCGAACCTTTTCAGTGAGGCACGCATAGGTCACGGGCATCGTGGCGGTGGAGCTGGCAGTCGAGAATGCCATCGTGAGTGCATCCCGCATGCCGCGAAGGACGTCCCACGGCCTCACCCAAGAAAACAGCCGGATCCGCACGAGATACCAAGTGGCCTGCAAGCAAAGTGCCAGGATGACGGCTACGATAAACGCCCCCATCGCCCGGAGCGGGGCAAATCCCTCCGTGCCTATCACCTTGGCGACAATGGCGAATACGCCAATCGGCACGAGGTGTATGACCCAATGCAGCACCGTCAACAACACTTCATAGGCAACCTCCACGAAGCTGCGCACGTCCCGTATCGGTTTGTCCTTGACACCGCGCATGGCCACGCCAAATGCCACCGCGATGATGATCACGCCAATGATGTTCTGTTTATCACCCAGTGGCCCCAGGATACTTCTGGGAACATTCTGGACCAGCAACTCAATCGGCGAGAGAGCTGACGTTTTGTCCGCCACCTCGGTGGCGGGCTTTTTCATTTCCGACCAACTGCCGGGTCGGACTAGATTCGCCACCAACAGTCCTATCGCAATCGCCACGGTTGTGTTCAACAGCAGCAAGACCGCCAGCCGCCCAGCCAACCGACCCGAAATATGAGTTGTCATAATGACATGGGTCACTGCGATCAAGATCAACGGTGGCGCCAACGCGCCCAACAGTTGTAGGATCACTTTGCTAGGGATCTCGAATATAAGCGCATGCTTGCCGAGCAGCAGGCCGGTAAAAATCCCCAGGACCAAGGCCATGATAATCCGCACGTAGAGCGGGTATGCGGAGAGTGGTTTCATAAACTAACGGCACCTGTGGATGGCCTGGATGACCGCGCAACCCCTGAGAGTACGCCACGCATCAGCGACAAGACGCCCGTGCATTGTAGCCGGCCTCAGTCGCCTAACAAGTAGCCGGCGGCGTTTTCAATCGCCAACACGACATCACGCAGAAAGCTTGCGGCCGGAGCCCCGTCGATGGCCGCATGATCGAACACAAAACTCAACGTGATACGATCGCACGGGACGATACGGTCGTCCGACAACACCATCGGCACGCGGCGTATGGCACCGAGCCCAAGGATGGCAATCTCGGGATAATTGATAATGGGCGTGAACGCGTCGATGCCCAACGCGCCCAGATTCGTGATGGTCATCACTCCGTCCTGCATTTCTGGCACCGAAAGCCGTCCAGATCGCGCACGTTCGACCAGCACACGTGACTCCTGCGAGACCGTCACGAGCGACTTGTGCGCGACATCGCGAATCACGGGGACCAAAAGCCCGTCGGGCGTATCGACGGCGATGCCAATATCCAATCGATTGTCTGCCACCCGTAACAGGTGTTGATGATCGTGACTCCAACGCACGGCCAGCTGTGCGTGTTGCTTCAGAACCTTTGCGACCAAGCAGGCCACAATATCCGTGCAGGCCGGGACCAAGGGCATTTGCGCCGCCTTACATTGTGAACGCAATGCCAGCAGGTTTGTCGCATCGGCACTCGTCGTCAGGGTCACAGGAATCGTCCGATCGCGGCTGCGCCGCAGACGATCCGCGATCGACTTGCGACGAGCCGACAATGGAATTACGGAATTCGCACCATCTCGATCCGCAGTGCCGGCCAAGTGCCCGGGAGCGCGCCCCAGCGCCGCTTGCACATCCGCTTCGCGAATTCGCCCGCCAGCCCCTGTGCCGTGCAGCGATTGCCAATCGATACGCAACTCCGCCGCAATGCGTTTCGCCCGAGGACTGGCCACACGCTTCTCATCCGATCGCACGAACTCATCCACTGATCCCCGCGCGTCATAGGATGAAGCGTCCGCCGGCTGGCTGGACCGTGCCTGAATGTCGTCTCGCGTGATACGGCCCGATCGTCCCGTCCCGACGACCTCGTGCAGGTCAACCCCCAACTCACGCGCCAAGCGGCGCACGGCGGGGCCGGCACTCGGCGATTGGTCCGACCCGAGGCCCTTGGCAGACATCGCATTGGTCGCATCTGGCG
>SXHS01000230.1 GCA_005773145.1 Planctomycetaceae bacterium
ATCGACGTGGCCAGTTTGCTCAATGACGTTAAGGCCTATCTCAAGTCCGGAAATGGGCGGTTGGATGGCGAAAAATTGGAGATTGAAAACCTCGGACATCGACTGGTGACTCGTAATGAAGCTCGCTACCTGGGAAAACAAGTGGCCTCGTGGCAAGTGGAATTGAAGCCGCAAGAACATCACTTTGACCGCCGTGAGTCCATTGCGACGCCGCTGCAGACGCCGGGCGCGTACCTGATCACCGCCCGCTTGGAAGGGGGCAACACCAGCAAACTAGTCCTGTGGGTCGCTGATACGGCGATCGTGAAAAAAACACTTGACAAGGCCAACCTCTACTTCGTGGCCGACGCCGTCACGGGACGGCCCATTGAGCGCGCCAATGTTGAGTTCTTCGGCTATCACGTGGAACAGGACGAAAACCAGCGATTTCACGTTACGACCACCTCGTTCGCCGAACACACCGATGCCAATGGCCTGCTCATCCCCAAAGCCAAGGATCAACTGGAAGACCATCAGTGGTTGGTAATTGCCCGTACTAAAGGGACGGGCAAGAGCGGTGGACGATTTGCGTTCCACGGTTTCCGCCACGTATGGACGGCACAGTTGTACGACGGCGAATACAATGAGACCAAAGCCCTCTTCATGACCGACCGGCCCGTGTATCGCCCGGGGCAGCCCGTGCATTACAAATTCTGGATCGGCCAAGCCAAGTACGACCAACCGGACGCGTCGCCGTACGCCGACCAGACGTTTCTGGTGGAGATCCTCGACAACAAGGGGGAGAAAATTCACAGCCAGCAGCTCAAGACCGATGCCTACGGCGGTGCGGAAGCGAGCTGGAATCTGCCCAAGGACTGCGGATTAGGACAATACCAATTGCAACTGGTCGATGGTAATAACCAGCGCGCGTTCCAATTGGGTGGCAATTCCTTCCGCGTCGAGGAATACAAGAAGCCCGAGTTCGAAGTGATCGTTGAAGCGCCCAAGGATCCCGTCAAGCTGGGGGAGACCATCACGGCCACGGTGAAGGCCCAATACTATTTTGGCTCGCCGGTCAGTGAGGGAACGGTCAAGTACAAGATCATGCGCACGGAGCAATCCAATTCGTGGTACCCATACGCACCGTGGGACTGGTGCTACGGCCCCGGCTATTGGTGGTTCGCGTACGACTACCCGTGGTACCGCGGCTGGTCGAATTGGGTCGGCTGTATCCGCCCGATTCCCTGGTGGTGGGGCTGGTTCCCCAAGAATCCTCCCGAACTCGTTGCCGAGCAGGAAGTTGAAATCGGCCCTGACGGCACCATTCAAGTACAGATTGATACTCGGCTGGCCAAGGCACTCCACCCGGATCAGGACCACCAGTACACGATCACGGCCGAAGTGCGCGATCCGTCGCGGCGCATCATCGTCGGCCAAGGCAATGTGTTGGTCGCCCGCAAGCCATTTCAAATCTATACCTGGGTCGACCGTGGCTACTATCGCACAGGGGATGCCATCCACGTTACAAGCCTGGCCCAAACCCTCGACCGCAAGCCCGTACAGGGAACTGGGAAGGGAACTCTGCTGAAAATCACCTACGACCCTCAGCGCGAGCCGATCGAGACACCGGTCGAAGAATGGGATCTGCAGACGAATGCGGAAGGGCAGACCGAGCACACCTTGAAGGCCGCCGCCTCGGGCCAATATCGTCTTTCCATCAAAGTCACCGACGCCCAAGGACATGTCGTCGAAGGGGGATATCTGTTTACCGTGATCGGCCCCGACTTTGCTCGCGGCTCGTATCGCTTCAACGACTTGGAATTGATTCCGGACAAAAAAGAGTACAAGCCCGGGGATAAGGTACGGCTGCAGATCAACACCGATCGAGCCGACTCGACCGTACTGCTCTTCGTGCGGCCCGCCAATGGCGTATGCCTGCCGCCGCGGACCATTCGCTTGAAGGGCAAGTCGACCGTCGAAGAAATCGCGGTCATCACTAAGGACATGCCCAATTTCTTCGTCGAGGCCCTCTCCGTAGCGGATGCGGCCGTGCATGCTGAGACCAAGGAAATTGTCGTACCGCCGGCGAAGAAGTCGCTGAATGTCGAGGTGCTCCCCTCGGCCGCAACCTACAAGCCGGGTGAAGAAGCCACGGTTCAAGTGCACGTCACCGACGCAACGGGAGAAAATTTTGTTGGCTCGACGGTGGTCACCATCTACGACAAGGCGGTCGAGTACATCTCGGGGGGCTCCAACGTTCCGGACATTCGCGAATTCTTCTGGAAATGGCGCCGCCATCACTCACCGCAAACGGAGAGCAGCCTCGATCGACAGGCCTACAACTTGACCGCGCCCAACGAACTCACCATGCAGGCAATTGGCATCTTCGGCGCAACCGTGGCGGATGAATTGTCGGACACTGTTGGGAAAGGGGCACAGAATTGGAACTTGTTTCAGTCGAAGTCCAGGAGCAGTTTTGTCCATAGAGGAGGATTCGGTGGTGCCGCGATGGAGTCTGCGGCCCCCATATCCGCTTTCGGCGAAGGCGCCGCCAGCAGCGAAGATGCCGCCAGCCCGACATTCGCGTTCACAAGCGTCGGCAAGGATGCCGAGGGAGAGGCTGCGCCCCTGGTCGAGCCGACCGTCCGCAGCCAATTCGCCGATACGGCCCTTTGGGTCGGCGCGTTGCAAACGGATCGGCACGGTAAGGCCCAAGTTCAATTGAAAATGCCCGAGAATCTGACCACCTGGATGGTGCGTGTTTGGGGCATGGGACGTGGCACCCAGGTCGGAGCCGGATCAGCGGAGGTCATTACCACTAAAAACTTGATCTTGCGACTGCAAGCCCCCCGCTTCTTCGTCGAACGAGACCAAGTTACGTTATCGGCCAACGTCCACAATTACTTGAAGACCGACAAGCCGGTAACCGTGACGTTGGAACTTCCAGGCGCTGAGTTAAAGCCGCTGGATCCGCTCACGCAAGTCGTGAATGTCGCGGCCGGCGGTCAAGAACGCGTCGACTGGAAGGTCGACGTCGTGCGAGAAGGGTCGGCCGTGATCCGCATGAAGGCGCAAACCGACGAGGATGCCGACGCCGTGCAAATGGAGTTCCCCGTCCAGGTCCACGGCATGCTGAAAACCGAATCGTGGGCTGGCAGCTTGCGGCCTGACGCATCCGAACAAACTCTGAAGTTCCGTATACCGGCCGAGCGGCGGCCGGAACAGTCGCTGTTGGAAATTCAATATTCCCCATCGTTGGCCATGGCCATGGTCGATGCGCTCCCCTACCTGGTCGACTATCCCTACGGTTGCACGGAACAAACGCTCAATCGGTTCCTCCCCACCGTCATCACTCAAAACGTGCTGCTACGCATGAACCTGGATTTGGCTGCGATCCAAAAGAAGCGTACCAATCTGAATGCACAAGAATTGGGAACCGCCGAAGAGCGCGCCGCTCAATGGAAACGCTGGGACCGCAATCCGGTCTTCGACCCGGCAGAGGTCCAACAGATGGTTCAGGACGGCGTCAAACGACTGACGAACATGCAGAACAGTGATGGCGGTTGGGGCTGGTTCTCGGGTACGTACGAACAGAGTTATCCGCACACCACGGCGGTCGTCGTGCACGGTCTGCAGATCGCTCAACAAAACGACGTGGCCATCGTTCCGGATGTGTTGGAGCGAGGCTTGCAATGGCTCAAGACCTACCAAGCCGAACAAATCCGGCTCCTGGAACGGGCCGCAGGGAAGGAGCAGCCCTACAAATCCCAGGCCGATAACCTGGACGCCATGATCGCCATGATCCTACTCGACGCCGATCAAGACGCCCAAGCGATGATCGATTTCTTATATCGAGATCGCAACGCGCTGTCCGTGTATGCCAAGGCCATGTTGGGATTGTCGTTGGAGAAGATGGGGGACCAACCAAGGTTGCAGATGATCCTGCGCAATCTTGGTCAGTACCTGGTCCAGGACAATGAGAATGACACGGCCTATCTGCGATTGCCCGAGGGTAACTCCTGGTGGTATTGGTACGGCAGCGATGTCGAGGCCAACGCCTACTACCTGAAATTGCTCGCGCGGACCGATGCCCAAGGCACCATTGCCCCACGGTTGGTGAAGTATCTCTTAAACAATCGCAAACATGCGACCTATTGGCGCAGCACCCGAGACACGGCCATCTGCGTGGAGGCCTTTGCCGATTTCCTGCGGTCGAGCCAGGAAACAACTCCCGATATGACCGTGGAGGTCTGGCTGGACGGCCAGAAGCGCCAGGAAGTTGCTATCAATTCAGACAACTTGTTTACCTTTAACAACCGCTTCGTATTGGCCGGATCGGATGTCACATCCGGGGACCATGAGGTCAGTATCCGTCGGCGTGGCAAGGGGCCCGTCTACTTCAATGTCTACTCCACGAATTTTACGCTAGAGGATCCCATCACTGCGACTGGCTTGGAAGTGAAGGTCCAACGTCGTTTCTATCGCCTTGTGCCTGCGGAGAAAACGACGAAGGTGGCGGGAAGTCGCGGCCAACCCGCGGATCAACGCGTCGAAAAGTTTCGCCGCGAGCCGCTCGAAAATCTGGCCACGCTCAAAAGTGGTGAGCTCATCGAAATCGAACTCGAGATCGAAAGCAAGAACGACTATGAATACGTGATCTTCGAGGACATGAAGGCCGCGGGGATGGAGCCGGTGGAAGTGCGCAGCGGATACTCAGGAGACGGCTTGGGTGCCTACATGGAGTTGCGTGACAACCGGGTGGTGTTCTTCCTGCGGCAACTGGCGCGAGGACGAAATAGCGTGGCGTACCGCATGCGGGCGGAGATTCCGGGAACCTTCAGTGCCCTCCCCACTAAGGCCGCCGCCATGTACGCCCCCGAATTGCGTGCCAACTCCGACGAATTCGACGTAAAAATCGTCGACCCATGATGCCGGGCGAGACGGGACGAAGAGCGTGCGCGACCGAGGACTTTTAGGCTAGGCCGCCCGATTCGTCCGTTGGTGCAGCAACGACTCGTAGGTATCCGGTGTCTCAATCAGGCGGAATTTGCCCGACTTGTGATCGACCTGAAAACCGTCGACTTCCTCAATTTGGTAGCGGACCGATCGGTCCATGCGTTTGCTTTTCAAGACACGCATGAGATATTGATGCATGTCGTGATAGCAGGCCTCTCGCTGGACGGCGGTTAAGTTGGGCTCCAGCTTGGCTCGCAATACAAAGGACGTATGGTCCAGGATCCTGAGTTGAAAGGCCAACAGGTGTCGGGCGACCAATTCCGTCATCACCAGGGGATGAATGAAGTCGTCCTCGCCCAGTTCGTTGCGCAAGACGATCGGCCGCTCACACCGTCCGACGACATCGCGCACGACGGTGAAGGGGGATGCTCCTCGACTGCCAGAAGTCGTCGCGTCAGCGGCCTGAGCGTGTAGCGCATCGTCCATGCGATAACGGATCAGAGGCATGGTGCGATTGAACAAATTAGTGACGCAGGCGTGATGGTCAAACAGCTCATAGATCAGATCATCTTCGAACAACATCAGCCCCGACTGTTGGTCACGCGACGCACCCATGAACAAATGTTCACTACAGGCATAAACATTGGAAATGGGTGCCTGAAAGGCCTGTTCGATGAAGGGGCGGCTGCCGCTCAGCATCGGTTCGCCGGAATTGACGATGCGATCGGGGCGAATCTGCAGTCGCCCGGCGATCTGCTCCAACGCCAGGACATACAGTGCCGCACCGTATCCCGTGAGTACTCGTGGCTGGAACGCGTTGAGTTCCTGAACCACTTCCGAGATGGGTCGATTGACATCGTAGGCTCGACAATTGAAGAACAGCCGATTGACCGGACGCGTGCCGGTTAACGCCAGGCTCGCCCCCGTGTAATGTCCCCCCGCCGCGCCCACGAAGGCCATCCGCCGTCGCAGCGCCAACCGGCCCAGAAATCGCACCTGCTGGCTGCATCCGCGAATCCACTCGCGAATAGTGTACACATAATAGCCGACGAATCCCGACGAGCCCGAGGTGTGCACAACGTAAAAACGATCTTGGTACAACTCGGTCGGATCGGACGAGTGCTCGACAAATCGCTCCAATCCCTGCCTTCGGATATGGCGGTCGGTGACGATTTGATCGAAGTGGGTGGCCACTTCCTGCTTGGTAATAACCGGAAAATCCTGTACCTGGCAGTTGCGGGGATCAATACCCAGCCGCTTGATCAACGCCGCATAGTACGGCGAATGCCGCTGGGCAAACCTGACCAGCCGTCGAAAACGCTGACGCTGGCTATGCTCCAGGTAGGACCGCGATTGGCGACTCATGCGGGCGCGATCGGCGAAGTCGTAGAGCCAATAGGCGCCTTCGAGCAGGTATTTGAGAGGCATGGTCGGTGATCCCTGGCCGTCCGAAGCAGAACGCCCCCGGCCGCTGGCCAGGTACCGCCTTACAACACTCCTCTTCGGAAAGCCAAGCACACCCCCTGCAACAGAACGCCTTCCGGCAAAGCAGCTTGCCTGATCGGCACGACAATGAGTACCCGCATCCGTACCCCACAAGTCAACCACACAACACGGCAACCGATGTTGTAAAAAGCGACTTTTGACTCCATGTTGTCCGCTCCCGAGCCGGCGACCCTTCGGGCAACGCGGTTTTTGGGTTTGGTGAGGGTGGCTTGCAGCCGTTTGTGTGGGCCAAGCGAGCGGCCGGCGTCAGCCCGTTTCGGCGCTTCGGCCCGCCGTTTCTCGTCCGTAGCGGCTATAATAGAGGTCATTATGAGCCGGACCTGCCTATACACCGATCGGCCCTGTGGGAAGGTACGTGCCTGGGCGGCAGCCATCGCGCTGGCTGCCGGCCTACCATCCGCGGCTGCTTTAGCCACCGATGTGCCAGCAGACAACGCCGCTTTCTATCAGGAACAGGTCCGCCCCATCCTCCAACAGCACTGTTTCGAGTGCCATGGAGGTCAAAAGAAGGTCCAGGGGGGCCTACGACTGACCACGCACGCCGGAGTGATAGCAGGGGGAGAATCCGGCCCCGCCGTCAACTTGGAATCGGTCAACTCCAGTCGAATCATGGCGGCGGTGAACTACGACGGTCTGGAAATGCCCCCGTCCGGACGCCTATCTCCCGCCGAGATTCAACGGCTGAGGGATTGGATCGTCCGGGGAATTCCCTTCGGCCCAACCGAAAAGGACGAGGCCGATGTACCCGCCGACCCGACTCACGAGAAGCAGGCCCAGGATTTTCGCGCGGCCGATCATTGGTCCCTCTTGCCGGTGCGGCGTGCCCCGTTGCCCGTTGTGGCACGAATGGCGTGGTCAAGCAGCCCCATTGATGCCTGGATCAGGCGCAGACTGGAGCAGGTACCACTGACGCCGTCTGGGCCGGCCGACAAAGTCACTCTGCTGAGGCGGGCAACCTACGACCTGACCGGCTTAGCACCCACTCCAGACGCGATTAACGACTTTCTCGCCGATCCGTCAGACGATGCTTTTGACCGCGTGGTGGACCGCCTCTTGAGTTCGCCCCGCTACGGCGAGAAATGGGGCCGTCACTGGCTGGACTTGGTCCATTACGCGGAGACCAACAGCTTTGAACGGGACGGACCTAAACCCGAAATCTGGCGGTATCGCGACTACGTGGTCACTGCGTTCAACGAAGATCGGCCCTACGACCAGTTCATGCGCGAACAATTGGCTGGGGACGAGATGACGCCGAAGACGCTGGTCTCCATGACGGCCACCGGCTATTTCCGCCTGGGATTGTGGGACGACGAGGCCGCCGACCCGCTGCAGGCACGCTACGACGAATTGGACGACTTCGTCACGACAACCAGCCAAGTATTCATGGCGATGACACTCAATTGTGCCCGCTGTCATGATCACAAGCTCGATCCAATCTCGCAGTCCGACTACTACCGCATGCTGGCGTTCTTCCAGGACATCCGTTCCTTTCAGAACGAGGGGGCGAAGGGTTTTTCTCCGAAAAATTATGAATCCCCGTTGCGCGATTTGCTCGATGCCGACGCTCGGCGTTTTCATGACGAAACGATCCGTCGGTTGCAGGAGGCACACGACGATCTGCGGGCCAAGATGTCGGCCTTGGAAGACTCCGCACGAAAACAATTGCCCGGCGGCGTTAAGGACGATTTCCAACACGAGGCGAACCGCTTGCCCATTCTTCGCGAACGTGTGGGAACGGTGATCAATGCCGACGACTTGCGTCAGTATGAAGCGTGGCAGGAAGGTGTCAACGAAATCACCGAGCGGCGTTCGCGCATGAGCCCCGTATTGATGACCGTCAAGGCCATCTCGCATCCCCCCGCAACACACATCATGGTGCGGGGGAGCCCCCACAATCCGGGGGCACAAGTCGAGCCCGGCTTCCCTTCGCCGTTTCAAGAATCCGCCCCAGGTCTCTCCCCTGTGCCGGCTGATGCGGACTCCTCGGGCAGGCGGAGTACTTTGGTGGATTGGATGACCAATACCCGTCACCCCTTGACCGCGCGTGTGATGGTCAATCGGCTGTGGCAACATCATTTTGGCCGCGGCCTCGTGGCCACTCCCAACGATTTCGGTCACGCCGGAGATAGGCCGACGCACCCCGAATTACTCGACTGGTTGGCGCACGAGTTCATGCAGCAGGGTTGGGATATCAAGCACATGCATCGCATCATGATGCTTTCCAACACCTATCGCCAGTCGTCGAGTCCCCACACGCAGGGATTGGCCACCGACCCCGAGAATCAGTGGCTGTGGCGTTATCGCATGCGACGCCTAACCTCCGAGGAGATTCGCGATGGGATGTTGATGGTCCACGGCCGCTTGAACCTGCAGATCGGAGGGCCGAGCCGTTATACCACCATTCCCGCCGAGGTCCTCGAGACCCAGTCCCAACCAGGCGCTGGCTGGCAACCATCCGAGCCGGCCCAGCAGGCCCGACGCAGCCTGTACATCCACGTCAAACGGTCACTGGCGGAACCAATGCTGGAACGATTTGACGCCGCCGACACCGACAATAGTTGCCCGGTCCGTTTTGTCACCACACAGCCAACCCAGGCCTTGACCATGCTCAATAGCAACTTTGTGGACGGTCAGGCCGCAGCCTTCGCCGACTTTCTCATGCAGCACGACAGCATGAGTCGTCAGGATCGCTTGAATCTCGCGCTGCGGTTGGCCTACTCACGTCCGATTGACGAACAGGAAGTGCATCGCGGCGACCACCTGGTGCAATCCCTGCGCGAGGAACAGGGACTCGACGAACGCACGGCACTAAAAGTGTTTTGCCTGATGGTGTTGAATTCCAACGAATTTGTCTATCTGGACTGATCGACCCCCAACAAAGGCGCAGGTCAATCTCATGTATCCAACTCCAGAACCTTCCACTCCTCAACGTACCGCGACGGGGCACGGTGGCGGTTTTTGCGGACGCACCCGTCGCGAGTTTCTCTGGGAGGCGGGAGGGGGCTTTAGTAGTCTGGCGCTGGCTTCGCTGTTGGGTGGCGACGGATTTCTAGCGTCGCAGGCATACGCAGCGGATGGCCAGACGAAGTGGGACAATCCTCTCGCCGCCAAATCCCCCACCACGCCGGCCAAGGCGACCAGCGTCATTTTTCTATTCATGTATGGTGGACCTAGCCACCTCGATACGTTCGACTACAAGCCCGAGTTGTTTCGATTGGACGGCAAGACCATCAAGGTCAAGACCTTCGGACGTGGTGGTCACCGCGCCGAGAGTCGCGTGGTGGGACCAAAATGGCCGTTTAAGCGATACGGCCAATGCGGAAAACTTGTCTCCGATTTATTCCCGCACTTGGGACAATGCGTGGATGACATCGCCTTCATCCATTCGATGTATGCCGAATCTCCCATTCATGGTTCCGCCATGTTGATGATGAACTCGGGACGCCTGGTGAGCGGATTTCCCTCGTTGGGATCCTGGGTCAACTATGGACTGGGGAGCGTCAACGACAATTTGCCCGGGTATGTCGTCATGCTGGACCCGACCGGCGGCCCCATCAGTGGCGCCAAGAATTGGAGCAGCGGGTTCATGCCAGCCAGCTATCAGGGGACCACCTTTCGCAGTGAAGGGGCCCCCGTGCTTGATGTCGCACCGCCAGCGGGGCGAACCACGGCCATTCAGCGGCGACTACTCGACGCCATCGGCGAGACGAACCGGGCGCACCAATTGTCGCGCATCGACAACAGCGAACTGGCCGCCCGCATCGCCAGCTATGAACTGGCGTTTCAAATGCAGACGACGGCCCCCGAGGCCTGCGATTTTAAGCAGGAAACAGCCGCCACACAGGCCTTGTATGGCATTGGTCGCCCCGAGACCGACAACTTCGGTCGCCGCTGCCTGCTCGCGCGACGTTTGGTCGAACGCGGCGTTCGCTTCATCCAGATCTATGCCGGGGGAAGCCACGGTGACCACAACTGGGACGCACACGGCGACTTAGTTGCCAACCACAACCTCCACGCCGGACGTACGGATCAACCCATCGCCGGATTGATTCGCGACCTCAAACAGCGCGGTCTGTTGGAGAGCACGCTCATCGTCTGGGGGGGCGAATTTGGTCGCCAACCCACCGCCGAGTACGCCGAGGGAACGGGCCGCGACCATAACGCATTCGGTTTCACCATGTGGATGGCTGGAGGCGGCGTGCGTGGCGGTACCCAGGTCGGTGAAACCGACGAATTGGGGAGTGCGGCCGTGACCAATCGCTTCCACGTCAAGAACTTGCATGCCACCGTTTTGCACCAAATGGGGCTGGACCCCAACGCGCTGAGCTATTTCTACGGCGGCCTCAATCAGAAATTGGTCGGCGTGGAAACGGTCGCGCCCATCCAACAAGTCTTGGGCTGAACTCGTGCAAGGCCGTTGTCGATGGAACGCTGCCGATTGGGAAACGGACGGGGAAAAATGGCACGCTGAGACGCGGAGACATTTCTTCCCCTGAGGCCCCCGGCGCACTCAGCCGGCGCGGCGTAGCGGAGCGGGCTGCTGTGTGGCGTTGCCACTGGGGTTGGCACGGGCCTGGAGCTTGACGATGGCCCGTTGTCGGGCGACCTTGGCGGCCTCGGTCAATTCGTATAATTGCAGCGACTCCTCGGCGGCGCCTTGGTCGGGGGCCAGGGCCCGATCTTGGTAACCGTGGGCCTGATGGTCGCGTTCGACACGTCGGCGCAACCGATCGAGTTGCCACACAAAGCGACCGATCGTTATTGCGGTCGTGAGCAAATCCAGGACGCGTCGCGGGTAGAACGTCCAGACGGAATCGCGCGGCATATCGGGGCGTCTGGAGCGGCGGACCTTACGGCGCACGATGCCGGCCTGCAGTGGATGAGTTTTTTCGAATCGATAACTTCCGTAGTAGCAGACGATGGCCCACATGAGTCGGCGTGCCTTGGAACCCGTGGCTTCCGCACGACGCAACAATGTCTCGATGTGTGCTGGGCTGTAATACAAATGCCAAGCCCGTTGGTAGATCCCCTGCCACTCTTCAGCGGACATCTTGGCATGCCCCGTCGTAACATGCTCCAGGTCGTACTTATTCATGTCGGGATCCATCCAGACCCCTTGTTGGTGCAGATTGCGATGATCGGCGGATCCCGGCAGTGGCGTGAGGATAAAGAATTCAAGGATATCGATGGGGAGTTCTTCCTGGATGACCGCAATATCGCGCGCAATGGACTCCGGTGTATCGGCGGGAAAGCCTAAAATGTAGCCGGCGATGGTAACGACCCCATGACGGCGCCAGGCCTGCAGCATCCGCCGGTATTCGGTGATTTGATTCTGGTGTTTGTTGGTGGCGGCCAGGTTGTCGGGATTGATATTCTCCAGACCGATGAAGACGCGATTGACCCCCGCCTTGACCGCCTTTTCGATAAACCCGGGAATTTTGTGACATTGGGTATCGACCTGAATCACGAATTTGACGTTCAGTTCGCCACCGCGTCGGATTTCGATCAGTTTGTCGAAGATGGCCTCCCAGTTCTTGTTGCGGGCCATGTTGTCATCGGTGATGAAGAAGCGTTTGATGCCGTTCTTGACATATCGGCGGATGATTTGCTCGACCTCATCGGCTTCGCGATAGCGGGACTTGCGACCTTGTACATTGATGATGGTGCAGAAGCTGCAACTGAAGGGGCAACCTCGCCCCCCATCGAAGGCCGTGAAGTAGAGATACTTGCGTGCGATCTCCGTTGGCAAGTACGGCGTGACTTGACCTTGCAGCGCCGGGAGGTCCTGTAGGTAGTTGTAAACGGGTTGTAATTGGCCACGCTGCGCGTCCGCGAGCACTGCAGCCAATCGCCCTTCGGCCTCCCCCGCGAAGAGGCTAACGCCGATCTCTTGCAACGCGTGAATGTCCGCCGGTACTTCCGGCAGCATGGACAGACAGCCGCTGACATGGAATCCGCCAATGACCACCGGGATACCCGCAGCGCGAAACTGGCGCGCCATGTCGCTGGCGCGCGGGAATTGATTGGACTGAACGCCGGTCAACAGCACAACGCCGCTGCAGCCAGGGGCACGAAGTCGGCGGATAATTTTCTCGATCGGGACAATGGTATGGCATTCGTCGTATGCGTGGATCTGAATATCCACATCCTCGCCCAGCCCCCGCCGCTGCTGCACGTCTTGGGCCAGCGCGTACATGCAAGCGAGCGAGTTCGAAGGCACAAAGGCCCGCCACCACTGGATGAGGTAGCCGTCATCGTCATAGTGCGACGGTTTGATGATCTCGACATGGAACGTCTTGCATTTGACGTCTCTTGTCGCGGGCACCTGCGACGAAGCCAGCGTAGCCATCGGTCTACTCCAGAGGCATGAAGGTCGGGTGGCACTCGGCTCCGGCGCAGCCGGGGCCGATTCGAGCGTATACGCCTTCAGCCCGCATGATTCAAGATCATTTGCCCCAATGGGGTGGCCGGAGCGTCTGTGTCAATGCCGCAGGACCGCTAGCAGATTATTTCATTGACGGCGAAAATGGTGAACGGACAGCCCATCTGGTAAGATGACGCGTGCTGTCGAATTTGGCGTATTGATGCGCGTTCGCTCCGAGCGGCTCGGCACGTCGCGCTGAGCATTCCAAACTATCAACACCGAAGAGGGGATGGACATGCAATGCTGGGTAAGAACAGGCGTTTGGTGGCTCCTGGCGTTCCTATGGACGATGCCTACCGCTGCGGCGGGCGAAGTTCGCGTGGTCAAAGCCGTGGCTTACTTGGCAGAAGGCCGAGCGGAAAAGGCGGACCTTTATCTGCCGGAGCGCGACGGCAGCCTCCACCCAGGGATTGTGATCATCCATGGCGGCGGCTGGATTGGCGACCAGCGTGACAGCGACCGCGAGATCAACATCGGCATGTCCCTGGCCGCCCAGGGCTACGTCTGCATGAGCATCGACTATCACCTAGCCGATCCCGAGACGAAATCTAAAGACCCTAAGACCGCCACGATCTGCTGGCCGCAGAATCTGCACGATTGCAAGACGGCCGTACGATGGCTGCGTGCCCACGCAAAGCGCCTTGAGCTGGATGCCGATCACATCGGTGCGATCGGCGGTTCAGCGGGGGGCCACTTGGCGGCCATGCTGGCAGTGACGGGCCCCGATTGTCAGCTCGATCCGAGCGGCCCATGGGCCGAGCAGTCCTGCCGCATTCAAGCGGCCGTCAACATGTATGGCCCGGTGGATACAGAGAATTGGATGGACCGCATCGAGGCACTCAAGTTTACCCGCGCCGAGAATCCCGAACTCTATAAAGCCTTTTCCGTGTTGACCTATGTCAGTGCTGATGATCCACCGATCCTGACCCTGCAGGGGACGAAAGACCATGTCACGCCCGTTTCGCAATCACAAGCCCTGGACGCCAAGTTGGCCCAACAGGGTGTCACGCATCGCCTGGAGATCATCGAGGGGGCGGGGCACTCGTTCGACCTTCAGCCGGAGCAGCGTGATTTGCGCCCCTTAGTCCTGGCTTGGTTCGGCCAACATCTGCGGGGAACGCCGTGACGGATTTTTAGATGGACCGCTCGTTCTCCGGCTCGGCCCTTGTCATTACCGACATCTACGGAGTCGGCATCCGCACGACCGTATCGATCTTTTCCGGGCCAACGGCCCATCCGTTTGCATAGCCCAGGCAGAATGCCTGGGAAGTTGTTACAGTTCGATCATCAGGGCCAAGGGCCCGACCGTTTGTAGATCCCCATAGGACAAGCCGTCCGTGGAACCCGCACCCAGACCCTGGCACCCAAAGATGTGTGGTACGAAAATTATGTGCAGAGCATGTGGACGAGCTTTTCGTAGATGTCCACGGCTTGGTGCAATTGGCCCGTGTTGATCCACTCCCCGGAGGTATGGGCCTGGGCGATATCTCCCGGCCCCAGCAGCACCAGGTTTAAGTGGTGTTGAAAGATAAACGCATCGCTTCCATAACAGACGGTCGCGGGTCGAGTGCCACCGACCGCTTCCACGGCCGCGTGGACCAGTTCCGAAGCAGGATCGATAGAGAACGGCCGTCGAACCGATGCCTGAACGTCAAAGCCGTACTGATGGGCAGAATCGGTAATGCGCGTGACCAAGGCATCGCTCGCATCGCCCGGCGCGGGACGAAAGCAAAGTCCGCAGGTGGTCTGGGCGGCCGTGACGTTGTGTTTGCAACCATGGTCGTCAATCGTCATATTGAAACCCAACGTCGGCGGATTGAAGTCCGGATTTTGCAGAGCCGGATCGGCCTTCACTTCCTGAGCCAGTTGCGCCATCTCGGCCAGGAACGGCGCCATCAAGAAATTGGCGGAGATACCGGCATCCGTGCTGGTATGTGCGGCGCGACCGTGGGCGGTGATGGTGATCATGACCGAACCCTTGTGCGCGTACACTGGGGTGAGTCCCGTCGGCTCGATCACAATTTCATGGGTCGGCCAGTTTTGGCTCAATAGGGTCGAGGCCTCGATGAGCTTGGGAGCACCATAGCTCCGATTTTCCTCATCCGCCGTGATGACGAGATATAGAGGCCGTCGCAGACGACCGGC
>SXHS01000231.1 GCA_005773145.1 Planctomycetaceae bacterium
CGCCAGCGATCATTTCATTGACCAACTTGGGGATGTAGAACTCGGCTTTTGCGGATTGATGGTGCTGCGCGAGAAATTCACCAAACGACGCTGCGGCATGTCGGAAGATCGACGGCCGAAAGCCCCAGAAGTTCATAGAAACGATCGTTTCGGGACTGAGGAGGACGTCCCCGTCGGTTTCCTTGGCGACGATGGCACCATTTTCAATGACGATGGTCACCCGTTCGACCAGTGATCGTAAGTGACCCTGTGAATCAGTGTTCCCACAACCTCGCGAAACGCTGCCATGCTGTGAGAGTACATCTTGCAGTCGATAGCCGACCATGGCGTGCGTATCGGCTGAATCCTGCCGAAAAAATTCGGCCAACGCATCAAATGCCTCGCGACCGTAGAAGTCGTCCGCATTGATCACGGCGAACGGCTCCTGAATCGCGTCTTGGGCGCACAATAGGGCATGCCCCGTCCCCCACGGTTTCACGCGATCCGCATTCTGGTACGGCGGCGGGACACAGGATTGGAGCGACTGGACGACACAATCGACATTCATGCGCCCGGCCAGCCGCGAGTCATAGCGGTCCCGCACCATTTCCAGGATCTCTTGGCGGACGATGAATACCACCTTGGAAAACCCGGCTCGGACGGCGTCGAAGAGAGAATAGTCCATGATGGTCTCACCATGGGGCCCAAATCCCTCGACTTGCTTGAGACCGCCGGCGCGACTCCCCATACCGGCGGCGAGAACCAAGAGCGTCATGGGGCCTGTCGAATTCATGGCCCCAGCATGGCAGATTTGCACCGGCACGGCAAGGATTCCCGGCCCCTCGCGGCCCCCCGAAACAGGGCCAAACAGGAGTAAACGTAGGGACTAGCCCGGTCGTACCAACCGTGCGACCGATCCAGTGACATATTGCTTCCAGCCTGTGAGGACCACCGGTCTAGGCTTCCAGCCTTCGAAATTTTCATTCCCAGGCTCAGCGCTCGTCGTGCCACACGTCTTTTCGTACCACGCATTATTGGGTGCCACGGGCGGCTCGTCCGCCCGTGAATGTGTGCGCGAGTGACACTCGGAGTTGGCCGGAATACGCTCCAACGGGCAATGCCGTGACGGATTTTCGATGGTTCGCCCGTTCCCAGGCTCCTGCCTGCCATGCATATCCTAGCGACCTCTTTTCACGACAGCTTCATGATCGGTTCATCGGCCGTTCATGAGTTGGCCGTACGATCCACGCACAGTAAGGTGCGATGGCGTGGCCTTCGCCCCTACGGTACGCGGTCCGAAACACCGATCGGTCAAAAAACACGTTGTAGGAGCTTGCCGCTAATGAAGGTTGCAGAAATCACCGCTTTCTGTCGGGTACTACTGTTGTCATCCCTGTCCGTGGTCGCCATGGGCGACGCGGCCACCGCGGCCCCGCTCGGATATCTAGGGGGCACCATCTCGGAGAATTTTGACACGCTCACGACGGACCTGACCAATTCTTCTCAGATAGGGCTTCCCAAAACGGCCTTCTATCTCAACCCGGCGGTCAATAGCCTCACTGGGCTGGTCGGCTGGCAAGGCAACAATCAAGGTACCAGTGCCACCAGCGAGTACCGATCTCAGAACGGCAGCCAATCCGGCAACTTGGGGCGCGGAGTTGTCAGCTTTGGCAGCAACGGTTCCACCGAGAGGGCACTGGGTGCATTGCCGACCAGTAACCAAAAGAACCAATTCGGCCTCGTGCTACAGAACGATTCCGCGTTGACGTTTGATCGATTTGACATTTCGTTCGTTGGCGAGCAGTGGCGTCGCGGTGAGGTCGGGGTTAGCAATACCATGACCTTCGCATACGGAATTGCCGCGAACATCGACGTGGGTCTCACGAATGTTGCCGCGTTGAGTTTCTCGAACCCTAATAACCAGAATGCCCCGACCGAGGTTGCCTTAGACGGTAACTTGGCCGGGAATCAAGTCCCGGTCGCCGGATCGGTTGGTGGACTGAGTTGGGGCCCGGGTCAGACTTTGGTGCTGCGTTGGGCGATCAGTGAGGGTCCGGGCCAGGACAATGGCATGGGAATCGATAACTTCGAATTCACCGCGCACCCCGTGCCCGAGCCGACCTTCTCGTGCGCTGCGTTGTTGACCAGTGCATTGTTGGCAGGAACCTACCGACGCCGGACTCGATGACCCTCGTATTCCGTCGTCGGTCAGGTCATACCCGAGATCAGCCTGACGCGTATCTTCAATTCTTTCTTGGTCCATAATAGAGAGTTATACGGCCCACTATGCACTATTTACGCTCGGCTGTTGGAATTGCCCCGCTGCTAGTTTCGGTGTGCGTTTCCAGCCCATCATTCGCGGAAACATTCGTCTTTGGTTCAAATGCCAATGCCCTATTGGGCGCGCCCGGCAAGACGCTGACGGTTGGTTCTTTCAGCATGCACTTGGCTGCGGGGCCAACGGGCGCCGGGTTGTGGGAAGCCGGTACCAATGTCGGCATGGGAGTCGATGCATCGTCGGTCCTGGGCCCGGGGGGATTGGCCGCCCGTTTCGATCGCATTCAAGGCGTGAGTGAGTACATTGAGTTTTCCTTCGACTCGCCGGGCGTCCTAACCGGGCTAAATTTTGATGGCGTCAAGGATGAATCGCTCGAATATTTTACTCTGACCTCGACCAACGACGTGCGGGTCAATCTTTTTGACTCGGCCGCCAACACGACGATTCCCGGAGCGGTGGACAACGCCTTTCAGGTGGGCGCGATCACCGGTCAGGTCGTGTACCTATTGGAAGGTAACGGATTCGACGATGAGATCCACGACCTGGCCGTTTCGTTTGCTGCGGGCCAAGTCTTTCGACTCACGTATTCTGAAGTAGGCGGCGGGCTGGGAACGCCATTTGAGCCGACGCTCGCCCCTAATGGGGCCCGTCTGCAAAGTATTACAGTCACGCCCGTGCCAGAGCCTGCATTCGGTGCGGCATTCTGCGTGGTGGTTGGAATGCTGCTGAATTCCGTGCGTTGCCGTCGGGGATCGACGAATCCCCTCGGCCGACCAGACACCGTGGCATTGGCTTCCAGCATGTGAGACCACCGTGGCATAGGCTTGCTGCGATCGGCTGCGGTGACAGGCCCCACCAACAACAATCATCTTCGCGCGGAACCAGCCGTTCAAACTGGACAGTACCGACATTGGCTTGGTACACTAGTCTGGTCTGGCGTCCTCTGGCGTGAGCCAACTGGCCATTTGCTGGGGGCGCCCATGCTTCGGGGGCTTCGCGTTGCGGGGGCAGTCGCGGGACCCATGCTTTACCCCATAGGGCCAACATCGGCCTGGGAGACAGGATCTGATCTCATGAACACAACCCAATCGGTTCGTTTGATTTCTGGTAGCCTTTGTCGCGGTGCGCGTGGAGGCGTCACAACTGGCTGCCTCATCGTCCTTTCGGCCAGTGTCTTGTTCTTGTTCTGGGAGGGCCCTGCATGGGGCGCATTGCCCGCACAGATTGCGACTGCGGAGGCCGAGGCCCGCTATCAAGATTTTTTCGATCCTGGCACTCCGGCGAGCGACCCCGTTAGTGCCATTGCATCGGCCTCGACGGGACCGGATAACGGCGACTCAACGACCGCTCATGCCGAGGCCGCTGTGCCGGCGGAACTCGGGGGTCCGGCCGTCAAGGCTTATAGTGGATTCAGCGGCGCATCGCCGGCTCCCGATCCCATGGACCCGACGCTCAATGGTCGATCCCAGGCCTCAGTCATCACGCATTTTATCGTCGAAGGTGGCGACGGCCCGGTCGACGTGGACTTGCAGTTGGCCATTCACGGATTTCTTCAAGCGGGGAATTTTTTCAGCGGCCAACCGGATGTTTCCGCGCGTGTGGAACTGTTCGTGCAAACACACCTGCCCGATGGCACTGCGTCCCAGGCCTTTTTCGGCACTGCTGAGCTCACCGATCGCGCGGGATCTCCGGGTGACCTGACGGTTGTGGGCGGTTGGGCTCTCAGTGATTGGGTGAATGTCGAAGGTGACGAGACCATCGATATCGCGCGTGACGTGGCCGATGTGCTCACTCTATTCGATGGTGACGTATTTGCCGTCGAAATGACCCTGCTCACTGAAGTTCACGCGGCCGGACCTTTCGAGGCGTTCGCTCAAGCCGATTTCTCTAATACCGTGGGGCTGGCGACGGGAACCAGTACTCCCGGCGCGACCATCCGACAGCTTGTCGTGCCCGAGCCCGCAGGCCTTGGCATGCTGGGTTTCGCTGGCTTGCTGGTGATGTTGCGAGCTCGGAGAACTTGCCAGGCCGCATGAGAGGGGCGCAACGCCCGCCGGTCTGGCTCGCGATTCTGCTGTGGAAAACCGATTTAGGCAAATGGCCGAACCCCGAGCTGATTCCGCAAGGTTTGCGTCGAGTATTGTGCGTAGTCGGGTGACGGCTCGACGTTGTAGATTGGCCACCTTTATCCTCTCGGTCATGTTGCCGATTGGCCACATCTCAGCGCCGTTGCGGATTTTGCTTCTGGTGGCGCTCGGCCCCGCGACGGTTGAGCATAGGATCCCGTCGTGTGGGGTGATTCCTTGACGTACGGTTGATATGGTTGCCCGAAGTCGAGGTCCACCATGAGCCCTACGAGCGACATTGAGTCGATGCTCTTTCTTGTTGTAGCGGTCTATGCGGTTGCCGTTGCATGCGCCGGATACGCCGTCAGGCGATTCGCGGCGCTACGTGTGCACTACCAACAGGTCTTGGCCCGTTGTGGGCTGTCCGGACGTGCAGTTGCCGAGCGATTGCTGGCGAGCTGCGGGCTCGGCGAGGTAGTTGTTACGCAAGATGCCATGGTCGATCAGTATGACTTCCGGCGGCGAGTTGTCCAATTGCGAAGTGACTCCGCTGCGTCGGCTTCCGTAGCATCCGTGGCGACGGCAGCCCACGAAGTGGGGCATGCCTGCCAATTCGCCGAGCAATTTTGGGCGGCGCGGGCAACCCGTTGGATGTCGTGGCTGCTTCGGGCGATGCTCATCTCAATCCCAGCCATACTGGTTTGGGGGGTTGTGGAAGGGGCATTTTTCACGTGCTTATCGGTCGCGATATTGGTGGTTGGTGCTGCTATGGCTGTTCTTCTGCCGATCGTACTGGTCCTGGAATGTGATGCCACGCGACGTGGTCAACAACTTCTGCGTGACCAACAGCTTGTCGTCGAGGAAGAATGGAGTGGAGTGCAACGCCTACTTCGCGCTGGATTTCTGACTTACGTTGTGTACTTGGTGGGCGCGCTGATGCTGTTGGCAGGTGCGTTCGTTCTTTTGCCTTGTGTGACAATGTCGCCTGATACGGTGTTCATGCCTCCCTCTGACGTGCGACCCGTGCCCGTCGAGCTTCCGCCGCAACGGCCGGGCGATGTGCTGGGGCACCCGATTGCGGCAGGGGATTCGCTGCTGTTGGATTTGGTCTTGGGCTTCATCGGACCCGTCAGTCTCATGGCGAGCCTGTGGTGGGTTCTATCGAGAGCGAATCGTCGGTCGAGGCCGAACGAGGATCAGTTGTCGGCGGAGCAAGTTCAGTTGGGCATGTTGCAATTCCGCCGAGCGAATTGGGAGGCGGCGCTGGCCCACTTCGAGAAGGCCGTCACCATCCAGCCCCGCTCGGCCAACGCCTGGTACCATTGTGCGTTGGTGTATGTGATAAGAGACGACATGCCCCAGGCAGGAGCCAGGTTGGAACGGCTCTTTGCACTGCCGCCATCCGCCACGGAGGCGATCCGAGCGACGTCCGATCTCTGGGTTCTGCGCGGTGGCTACCGCTTATGGACGAACGACCTCGAGGGGGCGGTGGCTGACTTTGACGCAGCGGTGGCGAGACCCGATGCACCGGCCCATGCGTGGCGGGATCGTGGGCTGGCATGGTTGCAGCTTGGGCAGCCTGAACGCGCCTTGGTGGATTTCGACGAGGCAATTCAGCGTGACCGTTCGGACGCAATAGCGTACAACAATCGTGGCGTGGCCCTGGCGAAGCTTGGCGAAGTCGGTAAAGCAGGAGACGATTTCCGACGGGCGATTCTCATCGCGCCCGAATTCGTGAATCCGCGGGAGCATCTGGCGCGACTGCCCGTGATTTCCGAGTCGCCCGAGCCACATGAGATTTTCGCTGGCTAACCGCAATCTCTTCCGGCTCATGATCCCGGCAGAGGCAACGCCGTGACGGATTTTTGCCGGGAAAATGGTGGGTTTTCTCGTTCCCAGGCGGCGCCTGGTACGTGTTTAGCCTGCTGGTATTGCGGAAGTTTTAGTGGCCAAACAATCACCAAGGGGCACCGGACTCATCAGCCGGAGGGCGCTAGAATCGCGAACCGGAAATCCTGTTCCACTAGAAAGAGTAGTCTCCCCTGTATTGTATCAGCGACAATGGCACAGGGAATAAGTTAGACTAGTCGGTCTCGCCCCTTGAGAAGGAGAGATCGGATGACGAAGTCACGTAAAGCGCGTCGCGTTTGGAG
>SXHS01000232.1 GCA_005773145.1 Planctomycetaceae bacterium
GGAGGTCCTCGATCTGCTGGATGATGTGGTCGAGATCCCCATCTTTGGGCGTCCCGAAAGCCACAATGCGGCCACCGCTGCGGCCATCGCCATGTACGAGTACTGTCGACAATTTCCGTTGGGCTAAGCCACCGGAGCACCCCGGCAGCTTTCATGGCACCGATCGCTTCAGCGAAAGAACGAATGGCAACTTGCCCCGATGAGCCCAGGGAGCACCTAGCACCTCTGCGCCCCGGCATAGCTGTGATGATTCACTATTTCAACGGTTCGTCGCCCCCGGGGATGCTACCCGTCTGCGACGGCGCTGGCGGCCCAGGGAGCGGAGTTCGGGGATGAGACGAGTTGTCTGCAGAAACCTCGGTGCCCGGATGAGATCGGGTTGAGCCCTCACGTCGGTGCCCCGCAATCACGTAATACTCCAGCATGGAGATGATGTCGGATTGTGCGTCTTGCCAAGGGATGAAGACCGCAAAATATCCCGGCAACCAACGACGTGAACTTCGTCCGCGCAAATAAACGCCGTGATGATGCCAGGACCAACTCGAGACGTGGCGCCATTCCAATAGCCGCCGTTGCCAGCCGAAGATCCACTGTTCCACCCCCTGCCGCGACAAGCGATAGCGAACCGGTAACCAGACCGGCCACATGGCCATCGTCACCGCGCACCAGGCTGCGAGTCCCATCCCAACCTGCCGCGAACCCAAGCCCAAAACGATCGCCACGACCACGGCAAACGCCATCGCGCCCAACTTGCGCCACTTGTCCTCACGCCAGGGGATCGGTCCCACCAATACCTCGCGCGGAGGGCTGCGTAAAATGCGACTGGCCGAGGAACCAGACGATGGGGCCGGCGATGGTGACGCGGAACGACTCACCAGATCCCCCGCAAGAACATCAAAAGCACGGCGATCAACACGCCACTCAACACAAGCGTCATCGCCAGGCAGACGCCGAAGTAGTCACGCATCAGGACCAAGGCGGGAGGCTCAGCGCTGCGAACGGGCCGGCGCAGGACAGGCCCCGGTTGTGCCTGTTGATCGCTCATCGCGCGACGCCATTCATCCCATTGCTGCTGCGCCAACGGAGACTGATGGACGCGCACGACCTGCTGCCTCGTGTAAAACATCGAGACCGCGATCAATAGCATGCTCACAATCCAACACAGTTTATCGCGTCGCGTCAGCATCCTTGTCGAGCACCGAGGTGACGAGGACTCGCTGGCGCAATCGGTCCACGAACGCGTGGACCTTCTCGGATCGCTGTTGGGCATGGATTTTGTCACGGATATTCGCTTGGGCGTCGGAGAATTCGATGCGACCGGCTTCGCGACGTTCCAGGACGCGCACGATGTGGTAGCCCTGTTCATCTTCGAGGATTGAGCTCAGTTTGCCTACCGGAAGCGCGAAAATCGCGTCATCGAGAACGGTCGACGCGAGATTCCCCTTGCGCATCCATTCGTATTGTTCCCCATCCGCCGCACGCGGGCCTTGCGAATGCTGACGAGCCACGGCCTCCAACGCTGCCCCGTACACGACCTGATTCCCCATCCAGGCGATCGCCTGATAGGCCTCCTGCCGCGTCTTGTAGCGGTCGAAGCGGACCATCAACCGTTCCCAGCGGGCCTCCGCCTCGAATGAAAATTCTTCCAAATGCTCGTTGTAATAGGTGACCAATTGATCGTGGGAGACGTCTTCCGGCGGCGGGATCTCCCCTTCGATCGCCTGCATGATGATCTGCTGCTCTAAGAAAATCTGCCGATGTTGCTCAAGCGATGTTCCCAGCTGTCTCAGCCGAGCATCCAGTTCCTGCGGCGTATGGACGCCGGCTTTCTCAATCAGTTGTTTTTGCTTGGTATCCCCGAAATGCTTGTGGATCTTAGGACGTATCTCTTCCCATTTGTCCGCCGGGATGTCCTTGTCGCGCACAAACGTGACGTAGATCAATTTGTTTTCAATCAGCTGTGGCAGAATCTGCGGGAGTGCGTGCTCGATGAGGGGTCCGCGCTGTTTGACCCAGTCGTTCGGGGGCACTTCAAAGGCGTTGATCTTGGATCGATCAATGATGTAGGTCAGTACTTCGCCCGCCAAAATGGGCTCATCCCCCACCATGCCCAAAATGCGCGTGGGATCGAAATCGTTGGGCAGCGAACCGGTCGCCACTGCCCCAGCCGTTGTCGCCGAAGCCAGGGCATTGGTCGTCGTGATCGCCCCAGGGCGGGGTAACGCAGCGGCGCGAGCCTCAGCAGGAGCGGCCGCATGCTGTGGTATTGCGGGAGATGCCATCGCCACGCGATGTGCCGCTGCGGGCGGCTGCGGCGGCAAACCGGGGACTGCGGTGGGGGCCCCGGCCGCGGCAAACGGATCGACAGGAGCGGTTGTTGCCGCCTGCGACTCTTCCCCCTTGATCTTGGCCGCCAACCGCGTCCAGGGGTACATCATGCGCGACCAAGCACTCGGCGTGTCGTCAACCGCCACTGGAATCGGCTGCGCAGGCGGGGCGGTTGTCGTTTGCCCAAGACTGCCAGTTGCCATCCCGGTTATCACCAGGAATGGTCCAAGGAAAATTCGGCGTGTTGAAAATCGGCAAACCATCGGCGCGACTACCGGATTCCACAACCCAAAGAAAAAGAAGCTGAGCGATAAGATCACGAACCCCAGAACCGATCACCCGGTAACAGACCACGCGGGGGCGGGAGTATAGCCAGACCGACTTCACGAAACCAGCCCAGTGTCCGCGTCCGGGCCGATCCCCCCCTCCCCCGATGGCGAGCGATCCGTTTCTTAGTGTCTCAATGTGCCGACACCGGACGAGTTCCTTGGTCGTAGCAGTGCTGGCGCTATCGTTTCGCGCGTGGTAAATGTGTTAATTCGCCCCCATCTGAGATCGGCACTGCGTATAGGCCTTCTGCAGGTAAGCAACACATGAACGACCGTTGGCCGCGCGCTGCTGACACTGGGCATCCGCCGATTTGGCCTTTTCCACGGCCGCGCGGGTACGAGTCACGCCCCCTTCGCGCACGTCCTGTTCGATGGCGTCGCGGCAAAATCCGAAACAGGCGCAGATCGGCGCATCGGGGTCCTTGGGGTAAACCGCATGATCCAATTCGTCTACGGTTACCTGACGCTCGAAGGCATCAAAGTAGACGACACGACATTGGGGAGAGGGACAAAACTGCGCTGGCGTGGATAGGCGTTGCTGGCATGCTGGTGTCAGCTGTGCAGCCAGTGTCACTGCCGACACGGTTTCCCCCTGGCTGCCGCAGTGCGGACAGTAGGCATCCGTTGAGTCGGGCTCGCGCACAAAGGCCTTGTTCATGAAATGGCATCCCGTCAAGTTTCCGTTTCGTACCCATCTAGGGTACCCGCTTCGGGCGTGGGACGCCCATGGCGGATACCGTGGGTGAAAGGATTGACCGAGTAAAATCGGCTACTTCCGACGGGTGTATTCGATCGTAAATGCCAGTTCCTCTTTGCCTGTCGAGGTGGAAGTCATGAACATCTTGAAGGTCATCTGGTCGGTCCCCTTCATTTCTGTGGTCATGCGGAAATTCTGCGGCTTTCCATCGGGCCCGGGGGAGGTTCCGGCCATTGTCAGTACCTTGTGATCGGTATCGAAGTTCCCTTCAAACGTCATCGGGGCGCTCGTCATCGAATCGAACCAGTAGCCGATAAACTTTTTCTTCAGTTGATCGTAACCGTCCATCCCATGTCCCTGATACGGAACGCCAGCCAGTTCACTTTCGAAGTCGCTGGCCAGCCACATTCCGCCACAGATGGATTTGTAGGTCGCCGTCCCCTTTGACTTCTGGCCACC
>SXHS01000233.1 GCA_005773145.1 Planctomycetaceae bacterium
CGGGCCGTGGACCAAATCACTCGGCTGTCCGGTGCCCCTCGGGACCAGGTTCAGGCCTTCATCTCCGACGAGCCGCTGCGCATGCGGTGGGAATGCGGCCAGTTGTCGGCACGCGAGTACCACGAGCATTTTTGCCAGCGGACCCAGACGGCCCCGCCGTTGGCTGACTGGAAACAGGCTGCCAGCGATATTTTTGAACCGAATGCGGAGATCATTCCGCTATTGGTCCATCTGCGCACGAGTCAACACCGCTTGGGCGTTTTGTCGAATACCTGCGATAGCCATTGGGAGCATGTTTGCACTCGCTATCGCATCATGCGCGAGATGTTCAGCGTGCGTGTTGTCAGCTTTCAAGAAGGTGCCGCTAAACCTTCCCCTGAGTTTTTCTCCGTTGCGGCGGATCGCGCGCAGGTTGCCCCCGAGCAGATCTTCTTCACGGACGATTTTCCGGACAACGTGCGGACGGCCCAGGGGCTGGGGTGGCAAGCCGTACTCTACGAATCGCCACGCGGAGTGGCCGACGCCTTGCATGAACTCGGCTCGCGGTTCAACTATTGAAACCGGTCAAGGGAAACGGCTGGAAGGATTCGGCGGCGAATCTCAACGCTTTGCCAGGACTTGCTTCTCGTACGTGCGGACTTCATCCAACCAGGCCATACCGACGGGAACATTCTGGGTGGTGCAGTAGTAATTCCACACGGCACCGTAAGGCATGGCCTTCAAGCCTTCTAGCATGCTGAGTCGGCTCGTGTAATCAAAGGCGGTTTCGATCTTCTTAAGCCGTTCCGTGGGCTCCAGCAGGGCGATCATAAAAGCCTGCAGAACCGCGCGGCTGCCGATGACCCAGGCTGCGATCCGATTGATACTGGCATCGAAAAAGTCCAAGCCAACGTGGACACGTGGGAGAAATCCGCCGCGCACGACTTCCTCCGCAATGCTGCGCACATCGTCCGATAGAAGCACGACGTGGTCACTGTCCCAGCGCACTCCGCGACTGATATGCAGCAGTACTTGATCGACGAACTGCAGGACCGACGAGATCTTGTCCGCGATGGATTCCGTTGGGTGGAAGTGTCCACTGTCCAGACAGAGAACCTTTTGGTTTTGTACAGCATACGAGAGGTAAAACTCGTGTGAACCGACGACATAGGATTCCGATCCGATACCAAACAGCTTGGCCTCTACGGCATCCAATTGAAGTGTCGGGTCGATCGGATCCGAAAAAATTTCGTCCAACGACTGACGCAGTCGCCGTCGTGGCGCCGAGCGATCGATGGTGACGTCCTTGTAGCCATCGGGGATCCACACGTTTGTGATACATGGGCTGCCCAGTGCGGCACCCATCGCCTCCCCGATCCGTCGGCAAGCCTTGCCGTGATCCACCCAAAAACTCCGTACGGCTGCGTCGGGATGGGCCAGCGTGAATCCATCCGCAGCCCGCGGATGGGAAAAAAACGTCGGGTTGAAGTCCATCCCCAGCCCGTGTTCCTTGGCCCAAGCCATCCAGCGCTGAAAGTGCCGTGGCTCAATGGCGTCCCGGTCGACCTTCTCACCCTCGGTCTCCAGATACATGGCGTGCAGATTCAGGCGATGTTGTCCCGGTAACAACCGATAGGCCAGTTGCAGGTCCTGACGCAGTTCCTCCGGCGTCGTCGCGCGCCCTAGGTAATTGCCGGTGGCGAGAATGCCTCCTGAGAGGCCGCCGTCGTGATCAAAGCCCGCCACGTCATCCCCCTGCCAACACTGGAGCGACAGCGAAACCGTCGCCAGCTGATCGAGCGCTCGCTGGGTGTCAACGCCCCACTCCGCAAACTGTTCCTTGGCCAGGGCATACGCCTTCTCGATGGGGACGGACATGACACTTGGTCTCTAGGTTGGGGTTGAGGGTACGGCAAAGTCGCCGAACTCGGCACCAGTATAACAGATCGTGCATGTCGACTTGGGATGGAACAGCGCGGGCACTCCGGGGTCCATGCCCGATCCGCCCTTGCGGGGCCGTGTGTGGCGGGCTATACGTGACGAACAATGGAACGGTTTTAAGAACCTCAGGATACGGAATCCGAGCATGCTGTCATGGCGCCGATGGGTCGAATGCACGTCGGTTACTTATTTCGCCGCCGTGGTGTTGCTGGCGGAAACACTCTTTTTTCACGTCACCAAGTTCATCGTGGATTTTCTGCAGGCGACGTGTGTGATTGGCTGCGCAGCAGTCGGAGTGGCCATCGGTGCCTGTTTGGCCGGTTGCTGGCGTCCACGCATCTCCACCTTCTTCTCCGCGTGCTGCGCCGGTACCACGGCCAGTCTGTATATCGCCGCTTATGTGTTGTTGCGTCAGCCGCGATTCGAATGGTTGTTGCTGGCGACGTCCGGCATTTTTGTCTTTCCCAGCGCGTACATTGCCGGCGCGTTCGAGCGAGGGCCTGTGTCCCGAGTCTATTTTTTCGACTTGCTGGGTGCCGCGCTCGGCGTGGCGGTCGCCGTTCTGGCCTTCGGTTGGTTGGGCTCTGAGGAGATCTTTCTGGCAGTCGTCGCGCTGTTGCCAATCGCGGGCTTGGTGGCGCTGTTCGATCGGGAAACCGAGCTGCGCGTCGGTCGTGTTTCCCTGGGACTTGGCCTGATCGTGGCTGCCTGTATGGGTTCGGTCGGCCTTTACCAGCAGTTGCGGGACGATCGTTTCAACGTGGTGCGACTCGTGAATCCCGCTGCCCCCAGCATACCTATGGAGAGTATGTTGCGGCGGAAGAGTCGGTTGAGGGTGACAGATACCTACGACAATCTGGTCGGTCGGATCGATGTTCTGCCGTCGAAAGGCCGGACCTTTGTCACTTACGATGGATTCTTCAATGACAATTTTACGTCGGCGGTCGTGCGGGACTATCAGCTCTATGCGGCGCCCGACAAGGTTCGATTTCCAGTGATGGACAAGCGGGTTTTTTATGGCTTTGTGACGGAGCCAGCGGTGTTCGTGGTGGGGCCCGCAGCGCAGGGGATCATTAAGACTCTGCGGGCGATCACGCCGGTGGAGAAGATCGATGCAGTCGAGATCAACCCGGGGATCCTGCAGATCATGCAGCAAGACTACTACGATGCAAGTGGCCGTGCCTATGAGGGACTCCGCCCGGTGCTGGGGAACGCGCTTGCCGTCCTCCGACAAACCGACAAGCGCTACGACATCATTACCCTGGTGAATACCCACTCCTCACGCTGGATCGGCACGCTGGGTCCGCCCGACTATTTACACACGTTGGAGAGCTACCATCTCTATTTTGACCACTTGACCGATGCGGGATACTTGTTATTCGAGGAGCGACCGACGACGCAACTCGGAGAGATGGCCTTGCGACGTCTGATCGCGACCTTGTACGAGAGCCTGCGGCAGCGTGGGGTTCAGGATCCCTCGCGGCATTTCTTTGTGTGGGAATTCATGTCGCGCCGCTTCTATGAGCAAGGCTTGAGCGGAATTCAACCCGGCTCGGACATGTACTACGTGGGGATGGTCGTCACGCGCGAGCCCATCGACGACCGGCGTCAGCAGGACATTGCTGCCTGGTACGAGCATCGACTCGCGACGCGAGGCGCTGAGCCCGGCTCGCCGACCGAGTCGGGCGTGGAAGTCGTGCAGCCGGCGTACTTAAAAAATGTGTGGAACCATCCGCGATTCGGCCCTTTCTTCGACTTGCTGGCCGCTGGCGATTTGCGCACGGGGGAAACCGAGTTTGACTACACGCCGGTCACGAATGATCGACCGTTTCCAGCGTATGTGCCGCGCGTGACCCCTGAGGTTGAGCAACTCGTGTGGTGGGTGGCTCAGGTGTGCCTGGGCTTTTGTGGCGCACTGGCGATTCCCGCCGCCTGGGGAGCCCATAAACCTTGGGCCGCTATGTTGATCGTCTACCAGGTGCTCATCGGATTTGCCTACTTCTTGGTGGAGGTGATGTTGATGCA
>SXHS01000234.1 GCA_005773145.1 Planctomycetaceae bacterium
ATCGGCAGGCAAGATGCCTGCCGCCACTTCCCCAGTGGCCATGTATGCTTTACCCACGGCTTTCGTTGCGGTACCTTGGACACCTAATCCGAGCTGGCGTTTGTTGGCCAGCAACGGGATCAGGATCCCGATCGCAGCGACAGTATTCGGTGAGCTTGAACATCCGAGCACAGGGTGGCATGGGTCGCCTCAGGCGGTGTCTCGGCATAGGTGGCGGCTATGGTTTGATTACAAGGAGTAACGTATGGTGCGGATGTTGTACCGGGCAGCGATGGCCGGGGTCTGGCTCGTGTGGTGGGGTTCGGGCGGTGTTTGGGCCCAGCCGGCGGCTGCGGAGAACGATCATCGTCGATTGAATCTGTTGGTGGACGCGGGCTTTGGCCAAGAGGCCCCTCTCCTGGCAGTCTCAGCGAGTTTTACGGAAGAGACCGTCGCTGATGCGGCCGTCTCGATAGCATCAGCGGGCGCAGCGGAGGATGAGGCTCTGGCCAAGATGCAGACGGGCATTGCGCAAGCCAAATTGGCCGGGCACAATGCCTGGATGCTCACGTCGTCCGCGCTGGTGCTGTTCATGACGGTTCCTGGCCTGGCAATGTTCTACAGCGGTCTCGTGCGCCGCAAGAATGTGTTGGGAATTATCATGCAGTGTTTGTTTCTGATGGGCGTGATGACGGTCGTCTGGGCGCTCTGGGGATATTCATTGGCCTTTGGCGGTGAGGGTGCTGACAATCCGTGGGTTGGCAATGGTCAGTTCCTCTGGATGCAGAATGTGGAGCGTATTTGGAATGACAGCACGGGGCAGGCCGAAACGCCGATGGAGGGTGAAATTCCCCGGCTGACCCACATGCTGTTCCAAGGGATGTTCTTTGTCATTACGCCCGCGTTGATCTGTGGGGCTTTCGCGGAACGGATGAAGTTCAGCGCCATGGTCTTATTACTCGTACTGTGGGGCACTTTGGTTTATTGCCCACTTTGTCATTGGGTATGGGATAAGGGGCTTTTGGGATTCGTACCAACCGCCGATTTAGCGAACAGCAAGGCCTTATTTGGTGGTGCTCTGGACTTCGCCGGTGGAACGGTTGTGCATATCAGCTCGGGAGTCTCTGCCTTGATGTGCGCGCTGGTCTTGGGCCCGCGCTTAGGACGAGGAACGGACGATATGCGTCCGCACAACCTGACGTATACGGCATTGGGAGCCGGCATGTTGTGGGTGGGCTGGTTTGGATTTAATGGTGGCAGCGCCTTGATGTCGGACGAAATCGCAGCCAGCGCGTTTGCCGCGACACATTTTTCGGCTGCGGCGGGTGCCGTATGCTGGGCGGTTATCGAGTGGTTGCATCGCGGCAAGCCCAGCGTCTTGGGAACGGCATCGGGCGCGGTGGCCGGACTGGTCGGCGTGACCCCAGCCGCCGGGCATGTAGGTGCCATGTCTGCGTTATTGATCGGTGTTGCCACCGGCCTGGGGTGTTATTTGGCCTGCACGGCGGTCAAGTCTCGGTTCCGCTACGACGATTCCTTGGACGCCTTTGGCGTGCATGGTGTGGGTGGCACGGTGGGGGCGATTCTGACTGGAATCTTCGCCACGCGAGCATGTTGGGATATTGATGCCGGCCAGCCACTCGGCTTGATTGAGGGAGAAACCCGCATTCTCATCGGTCAGTTAGCCGCGGTGGCGGCCACATGGGTCTTTTCGGCCGTGGCCACGTTTGTATTGCTGAAAGTGGTGGACGCACTGGTTGGCCTACGTATCGCCCCGGATGGGGAAATGCGAGGTCTCGACTTGGCAGAACATGGAGAAGAAGGATACATCTTTAACTAACGTCAACTAACGTCAACTAACGTCGGAATTTTGTTATCCAGCACATGCCTATGTTATGATGAGTTGGTATCGGGACGCTGGGCGTGGTTTCTCCCCATCCCGAATCGGCTTGTCGGAGGAAAATTTCTATGAAGAAAGTGGAAGCGATCATTCGTCATTTCAAATTGGACGACGTCAAGTCGGCACTCAGCGAACATCAAGTGCACGGAATGACCGTGACGGAGGTACGTGGATTTGGCAGACAGAAGGGGCACACCGAGACCTATCGCGGTGCGGAATACACCGTGGATTTTGTCCCTAAGGTGAAGATCGAAGTCATCTGCGCCGAGAAGCAGCTGCAGACGGTCATTGATACTATCCTGCGCGCGGCACAAACGGGGCAGATTGGTGACGGTAAGATTTTCGTGGGTGATCTGGCCAACGTGATTCGTATTCGTACCGGGGAGACCGGCGAGCAGGCGCTATAACGGCTCGTTGCCGGCGGCCCTGAGGCAGGCACGTCGGTTGCCAGGGTCCAGCGATCGATCGGCCGGAACCTGAGTCCACGAGGAATGGGACCTGCGATATGACAGGGCTTCGTCCAAGCGTCGTCGACGCCAAAGCGCGACTGACCGAGGGTCGTGCGCGGCTGCGGCAGCAGCACGACTCCGGATCGCCGGGGATTCAAGTCTGCGTCGGGATGAGCGACCTCTTCGACTCGGTTCTGCTGCACCTGTACGAAACGGCGTTGGACGACTTGAACGAGCGTGGCCCAGATGGGCTCGAGGCGTCGTGCGTGCTGGTCCCTCATGGCGGCTATGGTCGCCGCGACGTGGCCCCATTTTCTGACGTGGATCTGTTACTCCTCCATCGATCGAACGCGACAGCTCGCATCCGTCGTTTGGCCGCCCGTTTAATTGCCGACGTGTCGGATGTGGGCTTGCAGTTGGGCTTTCACGCCAGCACGCCCGCCGAGGCCTGTCGCATGGCAACGGAGGATGCATGCACGCACACGTCGCTGGGCGAAGCCCGGTTTCTCGGCGGTGCCCCAGACTTGTTTCCAGATTTCCAGCAGAGGCTCGCACGCCAGACGCGCCGGCGATCGGTGGCGGTGATGGCCGCGATCGAACAAGCGCGTCGCGAGGAACGCTCTAAGTACGGCGAGACGGTCCATTTGCTGGAGCCGAATATCAAACGATCACGTGGCGGCCTGCGGGACTTACAGCTGCTGCGCTGGATCGGTTTTGTTCGCTTCGGTGATGCCGATCCGGAACGGCTGCACCTGCTGGGAGCCTTAACTCGCAAGGACCACGGCGACTTACGAAAGGCGTGGGAGTTCTTGTTGCGATTGCGCAACGAATTGCATTTTCATGCGGGGCGCGCGTTGGATATGCTCAGCCGCGACGAGCAATTGCGGATTGCGCGACATTGGTCGTATGCCGATGGTCAAGGTCTCTTGCCGGTCGAAAGGTTCATGCGCGACTACTTCCAGCACACATCTCAAGTGCGCGACACGGTCTCGCATTTCGCGGCGGCGGCTCGCAAGCGGTCGATCTGGTCCAGCGCCCTCTCATCCCTGATATCGCATCATGTATCCGGCGAGTACCGCGTGGACATGGTGGAAATACGCGCCACGCGTCGCGGGATGGCCCATTTGCGCAACGATTTGGTGCGAGTGTTAAGACTATTGGATCTGGCCAATCTCTACAATCGACGCATTGAACATGGCACTTGGCAGACCATTCGGCAGCACATGTCGGCATCCCCCGAGTTCCCCGTGACCGCCGAGGCCGCAGAACGGTTCTTGTCGCTCCTGTCACAGACCCCGCGACTGGGCGATTCCCTGCGACGTCTGCACGAATTGCGGGTCCTGGAACGGTTGGTCGTGGGCTGGGAGCAGGCACGATACCTGCTGCAATTCAATACCTATCACAAATTCACCGTCGATGAGCATAGTATCCAGGCGGTGGAAAAGGCGGCCGGATTTGTGCACGATACGGGACTGCTGGGGAACGTGTATCGCTCCATCTCACAGCGTCATCTCTTACATCTGGCGCTGTTGATCCACGATCTCGGAAAGGCCTTGCCGGGTGATCACAGTGATGTGGGCAAACTCCTGGCAACCGAGACAGCTCAACGCCTGCGATTGGATCCAGCGGCAACGCGACTGATCGAGTTCTTAGTACAAAAGCACCTGTTGATGTCACACTTGGCCTTTCGCCGCGACACGCGCGACAAGCGTGTCTTGGTTCAATTCGCGGCGGATGTCGGTTCACCCGAGATGTTGCGCATGTTGTACGTCATGACCTGCGCCGATCTAGCAGCCGTGGGACCGGGTGTGCTCAACCAATGGAAGCTCGATATTCTGGGGGACCTCTACCGACGAACACTCAATTATTTGGATGCGGGGAGTGACTCGCCTGAAGTCGAGCAACAGTTGGAGTTGCAACGCTCTCGATTGCGGGCCGCGATTGCTGCGCCGGAACGCGAATGGTACGAGCGGCAGATCGCAGCCATGCCCGCCGCCTACCTGTTGGATCGTGAGCCCGAACCCATCCTGGACGACTTGGCACGTGTGCGCCAATTGCGCCCCGACGAGGCAGTCGCCTGGGGACGATATTTGCCGGAGCGCGACGTGGTCGAGTATTCGGTGGCCGCCCACGAAACCCTGGTCTCCGGTATTTTTCACCGCCTCACGGGCGCGCTCAGCGGACAGGGACTGGATATTCTCGCCGCGGAAATCCACTCCCTCGCGGACGGCCTAGTGCTGGATCGCTTTTACGTCGAAGATCCGGACTTTACCGGCTGCCCCGCCGACGAGCGGTTTCAGATCGTCGGGCAGAAGCTGCGCGAAGCTCTGGAACATCCCTCGGATCAGCCCAGTTTCCGCCGTTTATGGCACACCGAACCCAGCGGATACGATGTGGACTTCCCCCGCTTGCCAACGCGTATCAATATCGATAACTCGACCTCTCCGGCGCACACCATCGTCGATATTTTTGCCCAGGATCGGATCGGCCTGCTGTACCAAATCACCCGCACGCTGTACTCGCTGGGAGCCTCGGTACGCATGGCACGCATCGGCACGCACTTGGACCAAGTGGTGGACGTTTTCTATATCACCGACAAGTCGGAAAATAAAATCCGCGACCCCGCTTGGCTGGAGCGAATGCGATCCGAGCTCTTGTTGGCGATCGAGGAGGATCATCAGCCAACGGTCAACACGACCACATCGTCGTAGCGAGACGATTCGCATGTCACTGGCTTGCAGATCGGCAGGCAAGATGCCTGCCGGCACTTGGGGACACTAGCCGTGGGCATTGAGTTTCACCGTCGGATTATCCGCTACGTGAACCCAAACATGTACATGCGGCGCGCCGCGGAAATGCCACACAAACGCCGGTCCCTCCAATCGCCAATTGTCCCAGACCTGATCGTCCCCCAGGTCGGCCTCCTGGTAAAATGCCATTCGACAAGCCGCCAATCCCCCTTGCGATTGCAGGCAGGCAGCGACTTCATCCCGATCGGACTGGCGATACGGTTCGAGCAAAACCTGCAAAGTTTTTTGCACAAGTTCTTGTTGGTCCGCCGACAACTCGCTGATCGGAATTCCGGCAAAAGGACCGTCCGTGCCACGCAGTTCGACGTCACTTTCGCGGGGCCGTTTGGGCACCAGCGCCATCGCTCGCTGCCTGCCGTCCAACATCCCGAACACCTGATTGGCGGCGATGGCTTGTGGCCAAAACACGTTGCCAGGGTGATCTGGCTTTTCGTTAAAACCTTGCCCCGCATGTCCATAGAATATTGGGCCGCCAAAGGCCACATGTTCGGCCGAGTTGCCGTCGCAACGCAATGTCATGTGACGTCCTGTCATGACGAACTGAAAGCTGGCATCGCCAGGCGTACCGAAAATCGCGATATTCTGGTGGTTGCCAAAACCGCCGGCATCGTCTTGTAATTGTTGATCGATCCGTGCATGCCATTCCGGCTGAATGATGCCCTCGAAAATATCACGGATCATGCGCCGCTGGTCGTTACTAAAGAAGTCGCTGTTGATGGTGGGTTTCGTGACATGCCAGTTATTCTC
>SXHS01000235.1 GCA_005773145.1 Planctomycetaceae bacterium
CAGACGGCGCCCTGGGCTAACAACGGCTCGGCCTTCTCCGGGCTGCGATTCCAGACCACCGTCGCATACCCGTGTTCGAGAAGCCGTTCGGTCAAGGCCGTTCCCATTAATCCCAGGCCGATCACGCCGATTTTCTTGTCAGGATTTTTCTGCAACGAAGTAGAAGTATTCGTCATGGGAGTCTCGTTTCTATCGTTCGCTGGCTCGATAGGGATGGTTTTGCCAATAGGTCTAAAAAGTCGTTGTAAGCGGCCTTCAAGTCGGGGCTGGAGCCAATAGGATCGGCATGCAGCAATACCCCGTAGCGCAGTTGAAATGTCTCACCCGGTCGAACCACTACCCGGCTTGGCTCGCCACCGGTGAACGCCTTGCGACCGAATGGATTGGCCACAAGCAATCCATAGTCGCGTGCATGGAGCCAACTCGGTCGGAAATTAGTCGGGGCAGCCATTAGCGTCACGCCCACGCGGCGCCCATCGATCATGCCGCTCGAATCGCACCAATTGGCGGTCTGACCCCAAATCTGTTGTGGGCCAACACGTCCCTTACTGTCGAGCATCGCGCCGCCCGCCTTGACTGTAATCGGGCTAGCCACGCGCACTCCGAGTCCCATCTCCTCCTGATCACCGAAAGAGAACTCTTTGTCGGCCGAAAAAGTCGAGTCCCACAGCAGCAGGTAGCCGCTCGGGCGGACGAGGAACTGATAGCGGCCCAATTCGTGGGACACAGTTGTTCCATCTTGGCGATCGTAACGGTTGCGTACAGCGAAAGATCCTTTGTTGAGACCGCCTTTGGGCTGCACGGCAAAGGACTCGTGCACGACCCGGCTGCGATTCCGCCAAAAATCCCCGCCCCCCAAATCACCGAAGGCCAGAAAGATACCCGGATGGTTTTGGGGATGATCGGTCAGGTCTTTGCCTTCGATGGGAGGGTGGTTCCGCGTAACCTGGACGCCGCCAGGCGCGCGGACACTGGCAAAGAACGGCCGCAAGATCTCCGGGTCGGCATAGCAGTATACTGCCACGGGCGCTTCGGCGATCTTCACGATAATCTTGCCCTGCTCATGGGCAAACGTCACGGCGGGTTCCGCTCTGACTGTCGCGGGGAGCAGCAAGCACATCGTCACGATGCAGGCGCCGAAGTATTCTGCCGTCATGCTGCCTCCTTTGGAATCGCCCAGTCTCCGCCCTCACGATAGGCGCGTGAAAGTAGACGGTTCGCCTCCTCATCGCCAATAATCTGCTCCTTCCGGGGATCGATCCTCAAGGAACGCCCCAGTCGCTCGGCAAAGTTATCGAGATGGACCAGAGCCGCATCTCGAAGATCAATTGCCGTTCATGGCCTGCCTTGCCATCGCCGGGATACTCGAAGGTGATCGTCGCCGTATCGGGAAACTCCTGGTCGTCATCGTCTCAATCAGGTAAATGCCTTGCTCGGGTTCCTCACTTTTTCGTGGACTCATTCTACGGTGGATTGTACTGCACTTGCTTACCGTCACTGTTGGTGCCAACCCATTCGCGATGCGCTCGCTATCCTCAATTTGGGGTTGCCTCCGTCGCACCGCGCTCGCCGCCAGTTGTCCCGTGAATGCCTAATCGCTCAAGAGCTTGGCTCACCGCCAAGCGGTTGGCTTCGATAGCTAAGGCGGTGTTGTAGGCGTCGCCACCGGAGCGGCGGATCTTCGCAAGCAGCGGGTGGTTCGGGCTCCTTTCGGCCAGGAGGGTCAGGTAGTCGAAATCATCCATTCCATCGCGAAACCGAGCCAACCGAACCGATGGCAGCACTTCGTCTTTGCCGGGATAGACGATCATGGCAGAGCCGGGGCCGCTGTCGTCTCTGCCGGTGGTCCAAACCAGTGGGTCTTGTGTACAGGGCCGCTCTGCATAGATATTGCTCCACTGCGCCGCGCCGTAGTTGAGATACCCCGTGTTGCCGCGAAGCCAGGAAACCCAACCGGTGGCGCGGATTTCAGTGAGGGGTTCCGTGTCGATGGTAACACCTGCCGGCGGACTGGGCCCAATCTGGTATTCCCAAACCTCGATAGGTTGGACACGTTTTCTCGGTTGTGTCGCCTCCAATGGCAGCCCCCGCCGCAGGAACTCCACCTCGTCTACAACCGGTTTCTCTGCTCGACCTTTTCTCCAAATTAGGCGGATAGCCTTATACGAAGATCTCTCGAAGGACCACTCCTTTCCATCCCTGCCCCGCTGCGTCAACAGTAGCGGCCGGAAGTTCACCCCATCGGTCGAACCCTCGCAGACCCAAGTGGCTTCCTCCCTGGTGATGTTGCCGGCAGGCTCGGTGCGTATGCCATCGATTAACGTCAGCTTATCAAAGTCAAAACGCAGCCACTGCGATTGATTTATGTTGGGAGGCTCCCACGTGGTATAATCACAGCCGTCGTATGCATCTTCCGGCTCGGCCCGATAGAATGCCCCGCTATCCCTTCCGCCGGTCGCACTCGCGGTGACTCGTGCGGCGAAGTTCTTGGGGCCGTAAAGCGAGACACCGTCGCGCAGCATCCGGTAGGTGGCTAAATCGCAGAAAAACAAGTGCGGCGAAGCGATGTCAAACCACCCCTGGTGAATCGGATGAAGGGCCAGCACACTCAACAGTTTGATGCGCGGTTCGACGGCGCGGAACACTTTGACCGCCGCTAAGAATGACGACCAACTGCCACGATTGGACTCTTCGTCTCTGATCTGCAAACAGGCCCGGTCCAGCAGTCCTTGCTCTTCAAGCCAGTTGGCCAATGGAACCAGATACGCCCGCGCCCGCGCCTCGGGGGTGTTTTCTGGTGCAGCGGAAAGGTCAAGAATTTTCCCCGTCGCGCGATCGATAACTGGGTCGAATAGAATCCTCGAATCCCCCGCGTTACCCTGTAACCCTGGCCCGACATTCAATGTGCGGAAGCCGCTGGCGACCGCCAGCTCCAATCGCCGGCGCATGCGATCCCACTCGCAAGTAATCGTCCCGTCCGCCTCGCGATACCAAACCACGTCGCCCGGTTGAAACACACTGGTGGACACACGGTAGGCACCGAACATGCGGATCGCGTCGTCCAGGATCGCCTCTTCTTTCCGCGGATCGTAGAGACTGCTGAAATGGCTCCAATAGCTGGTGTGCAACCGTGGCGCGGTGGGCAGCGTGAAGTTGCAGACTCGCAATTTTACCGGTACGCCGGTGAGCAGTCGATCGTCTGAAAACACTCGGATGTTACCGGTGTATGTCCCGGCAATCGCGTTTTCAGGAACCTGTAGGGTTACCCACAAACTGCGCGCCTGCCCGGGCGGACAGGTGAATGGCTGGAGCCGAAGCAATGGATCGGGCCAGACGCCCAATCGCTTCCCCCGGTAGGATGATTTGTCCACGTAGGTATAACCTACGAGCGGCACTTCAACGTGATCGGCCGCAATCGTCCCCGCGCCGCCGACCCGGCACAGGTCACTGACCTCCACTCGCTCCACCGAGAGTGGCTCCGGCCCGGCGGAAAGCACGATTTGTGCACTTTCGTGTTCGCGCCTCGCGGCGGTCAACACCACCTCTGCCTGCATCTGCTCCGCTTTCGGCGGTTCCCCAGGAAACACATTCACCATCGAGGAAACGATACCGACTTGCCTCACGGCGGACCGGTCGCCCAACGGCTCCAAATGCGCTAGCAGTTTCGCAAACTTCGCCTTTTCTGCGGCCTCCTGTTGCGGGGAAGTCATCTTGGATATCCGCTCCTCCTCACCGGCGGCTGGCTTGCCAGGCGAAGCCATCAACAAGGTCAAGGTCAGCAGGACCCCTCGTCCGATAAGGCGTTTCATGCCGGCCACCAATCCATCGAGGCGTGCGGCGTCCAGCCGCAGCTCTCTTTTTTGCGGGACTCGGTTTTTGCACGTTCTTGAGTCGCACCTCGTGGCTCTCCAAAATCCGCTGTAAACGTACATCGTGCCAGGCCATCCAAGGTCAAGGGCCGGCAAGCCAACGAGCCAAGAGCACGACCGCCGCCAGCATGCCGAGCACGACCAATACAAGTGCGATAAATCCGTAGACTGCTTCGTGTCGCTGTCGGGCCTGATCGATCCGGTCAACATACTGACCCAGATCCTGGCGTGACTCCACACCTGCAGGCGGGGCGAATGTATTCGTGCCCGGCATGGCCGAAAACCCCGCCTCCAGAAGCACGTGCTCCTGGCCGATCGGAGTCTTCAGCAGCAGGAAGAAAGCGTCCGTCAGGCCCTTGCTTTCCGGCTTGGTAACCAAGCTAATCACTATGCCCGTAAGCACACCCGTAACAATAAACAACGTGATTGTCTTGGGCAGTCCGACATCTCCCTCCCAGCCGAAGGCGTATCGCCCCACGAGCATGGCCCCCAATGCTCCCAAGAAGCTGCCAAATGCTCCATAACGGTTTGCTCGGCGCCATAACAGCCCGATAACAAACGGAATGCCCATTAGCGGAATTGTTTGCCACAGGAATCGCATAGCGGCGGGTACGTCGGTAAAAGCATAGGAGAGCCCAATAGACACGACGGCAAATGCCAAAGAGGCAAGGCGACTGACGTTTACCATTGTCTTTTCGTCTGCGGCCGGCATGATGCGCCGGTGGATACTGTTGGAGTAAATGCCGGCAAAACTTAGCATGTTAACCGCGCAGTTGTCCATCACCGAGGCCATTGCGCAAGCCATCATAAGGCCCAAAAACCCCGATGGCAGGAGTTCCCGACACATGGCCCCGAAGGCGTGATCCGAGTCGATTTTGCCGGCTCCAAACAAAGCAATCGCCATGACACCGGTCAAGGCCCAGGGAATGGTCATTAATCGCTTCAGAATCATCCCACTGATGAATCCCACACGGCTATCCATCTCGCTTTTGGCCGACGCTACGTTGGCCATGATATGCGGTTGTGCCAGCATGCTGATCAAGGAGTTGAACGTCATGGCGATAATCCAATACAGTGTCATTTCCTGGGAAAGCACGAGACGAAAGGTCTCCTGGGGATCCGACAGTCCGGCGCGAAAACCCTCCAACCCGCCAATTCGCATCCAAAAGAATGGAATCACCAACAGCGACATCACAATCGTCATGAACCCCTGCAAGAAGTCATTCCAGACTGCGGCAATCAGACCACCGGCGATGCCATAAAGGAACGACACGACCGCCACGAGAAGGATCATCCCTTGCCAGGAAATAGCGCCGTCGGTAAGAGCTTCTAACATGCGCGCAGATCCGTAGAGCATGACGCTCGTCATACTGACCGTCACATAGAGCGCAAAGATGGCATACAGCAGCATGAACTCCGCACCAAATCGTCGCTCAAAGAAGTCCGCTGTGGTAAGCACCCGTGCCCGCCGGAAAACGGGCGTCAGAAGCCAGTAGAGGGGAAGCGTGAACAGCATTACCCACTGATACCAGATACCGGCTAAACCGACCTTATAAGACTGCGCGGCCACGGCCACGGCCGACTCGGCATGAGTCCCGGTACCGAAGGCAAACATGGTCGTCATGAGCTTGCCGAACCTTCGACCACCCATGAAGTAGTCTTCACGATTGCGCACCAGCCTTGACGAAGCAACCCCAATGGCGATCACAACGACGAAGTAGGCGATCAGAACAGCAGCATCCAGTCCAGTGATATTTTGCACAGCGTAAGTTCTCGACCCAGAATTGCGCTTCGCGCCGTTCACGTTGAAGGACAGTTTAGCGGCGGTACCACACTCGTCTCCCCTTGCCCCTGTGTGGAAATGGGGGGTGGGGTGTGGGGCTCACGGTCGGCCAAGAATCTATGACGACGAGGCCCGCAGAACGGTTGCGCTGGCCGAGGCCCGCTTCGCCTTGCGCTTTGGCGAATGTGCGGGCGCCGGCGCGGGATGCCCGTCGAGCCGCTCCATCCGTGAAACATGATCCCAGGCGTCCGCGTTACTTCCGACAAGCTGCTTGACCTGGTGCGTGACCTCCGAGAGTCGCTGGAGCACGTCGGCGCTCAGTTTCAGATCGGCGGCGCGGGCGTTTTCCGCGGTCTGTGCCGCATTGCGCGCGCCGGCCACCACCGAAGTGACGCCCTGTTGGTGCAAGAGCCAGGCCAACGCAAGTAGGTTCATTGGCTGGCCAATCCCCGCGGCGATCTCCCGAATTTTCGTTAGGGCCGCGAAAACCTCGGCCTCGCAGCCGGACTCGCCATGCCGCGACAGCGGACGGTCGCCGGAAAACAACCGGGTACGGGCACGCTTCTCCGGCACGTCGTCGGCCGTGGCGAACTTCCCAGTCAGAATCCCCTGGCAGAGGGGGCTGTAGCAAAGTATGCCGATGCCGTTGGCGACGCACATCGGCGCAATCTGGTGCTCCACCGCGCGCCACAGCAGGCTGTACGGCAGTTGATTGCTCTCGACGTGCCCGATTTCCAGCAGTTCGCTCAAGAAGCTGACACCAAAATTCGATACCCCGATTGCCCGCACCATGCCCGCCGCCTTCAATCGGCAGAGTGCCTCGTAGATCGGCTCCAGCGGCAATTCAACATTCGGCCAGTGGACCTGGTAAAGATCGATGTAGTCGGTTTTCAGACGCCGAAGACTCGTTTCACAACACCGGCGGACGCTTCCCGGATCAGCAAGGTCTTGCGCGCCGATCTTGGTCGCTAGTATGACCTCTTTCCGATGGGGCCCGAGGGCTTCTCCGAAAATCTCTTCGGAATCCCCGTTGCCGTAGGCCGGGGCTGTGTCGAAGAAGTTGACGCCTGCCTCCAGGGCAGCATGTAGCGCCTGGATCGAGTCCTCGCGAGACTGTTCGTCCCAAAAGAAGTCTTTCGTGCTGACTGACCAGCCCCCCAGGCACATGGCGGACACCATCATGTCGGTTTGTCCGAGACGCCGATATTCCATTCCATCACGTCCTTTCTTCAACCCTCGGGTTCGTCCAGCCGAGCGGGGATCAGAATCCGCGTGCCGCTTGGCTGTTCGGGGTGGCTGATCCGCAACAACAACTGCTCGACGGCCCGTTGGCCAATCATTTCGAAGTTCAAGTCGATGCTCACCGGCCGAGGCTCGAGCTGGCGCAACCAGAAATCCTGGTTGTCGCAGGAAATCACCTCGACGTCCTCGCCGAGGCGCAAACCACGTTCCTCCAACAAGGGATAGAGCCGGATCGCCTGCTCGTCGGTCGGCACGAACAGACTCGTCGGGCGCGGATTGACATTCAGCAACTGATCGGCCAGGTGAACTTGTTGGCTGGCGCAAGCAAGTCCCCACGGATCCTCGGCAGCGGCCGCCTCCTGATCCGCGTTGGGTGCGGATATGTACATTTGCACCTTTAATCCGTGGGCCTGGGCGTGGTACTCGAAGCTGCGGCCGCGTTCCTCGAAGCCCGGGTGTTTCGGCTGGTCGTTCACAAATGCCGCCAGGCGGTGCCCGCGCTTGATCAGGTACTCGGCCGCTATAAAGCCCACGGCGTCGTTGTCGGGGAAGACGTGGTCGGCCCAGGTGTGCAACCGTGTGTGGCTGCTTAGAAGCCATACCGCCGGCAGCGAGCGATACGCGGCCGGCAGGGTGTCGCGGGCCTCTCCGACGATCAGCAGTCCGTCGGCCTGCCTCTCGATGATGGCCGGCGGCACGTCGCGCAGGTTGACTGCCGTGGCCAACAACATGCTCAACCCGCGACGCCTGAGCACTTTTTCGACGCTGGTGACGGTGGCGTAGACGCCGGGCCGCTCCAGAAAACTCTGTGACGTACCCAACATCAGCAGACAGATATTGCCGGTCCGCACTCCGGCGGGGGCCGGTTTTCTGCCGCGACGACGATTGGGCGGCGGAGGGCGGTAGTTCAACTCCTTCATTGCTACCTGGATCCGTTCGGCTGTTTCCTCCGCAACTCCTCCACGCCGGTTGATCAAACGCGAAACCGTTCCGTGGGTCACTCCGCAACGTTTGGCAACAGCCGTGATGGTCATGCCCTTTCTTGTACGGCAGCAAGGCTGATTGTGTCAATACACACAGTTCGTTATATTGAATAGAATTGGCCAACCAGCCGGGGGATAACACAACCGATCGTCAATCCAAGCCCAAGTCCCGCGGTCCAGCGTGGCCGAGTTCGTAGGACCGCCACCCCTTCGATCAATGGCCAGAAAAAGCAAATGGAACAGGTCGGCGTCCACAAGGCAAGCCGGTAACCGTTCACGGGCCAAGACAGGGGGACAGGCACATTTTCCCGGGAACCACGTTGGACAACCTCCTGACCGAACGATGCGCCTCTCGCGAATTCGCCGGGAAAATGAGCCAGTCCCCGGCCTGTGAACGGTTACGGCAAGCCGCGCCCAGCAACGACTGACGCAGCCAAAATGCCACCTGCTGGGGGGGTTCTTCCTGATTCGCAGGCAAATAATGCGCATAAACAAAACTCGCACTGACACTCTTAACTCGCTTGAAATCTCTAGTAAAATCAATCTCGCTGAGTTTGATTAACTTGTAGAACTTACAACCACTTGCATCCGCCAATGCGTGTAAACGACTTGAACTTGCGACCACACTGGGGCCTTGGCGGGAGCACTAGCAATTCTTCCTGCCGGAAAAGGTCCGGGTGGCCTTGTGTTCGAGGGTCAGATCGTGTTTTCGCGATTGATGGATTTCCTCCCGCGGCGCGAGTTCAGCGCCTATGTCGAGCGTTACGGCGATTCTCGATGAAGTGCAAGCGTCTGAGTGGGTGGTTTACATTCAACCTCCGCCGAAGGACGCGAGTGACCCGGCGGACGTGCTGAAGTACTTAGCGCGATACATGACCGGCGGCCCGATCTCCGATCGCAGGTTGATCGAAGTGAAAGACGGTCGCGTGTACTTCTGGGCGCGCTCCGAGGACAAGTCAGGCCGTTCAATTCCCGTGTCGCTGCCGACGCTGGAATTCGTCCGGCGCTGGACGCTGCATATTTTACCGAAGGGATTTACCAAGGCGCGTTGTTTCGGAGGTTGGAGCAACACGCGACGACAAGTCTACCAGCAGCAGTGCGAGCGATTGCAACCGATTCCGTCAGTGGCCGAAGACCTTCCTGATGCATCACAGCCAGTTCTCGACTCGCCGCCGGACAAGACGATAAATTGTCCGCACTGCCAGACGGAGATGGCGTTGGAATCTCACACGCGTCGTCCTTCTTGGCGCGAGTTGTTCTACGGCCCGGACCATCCGCGGTGGATGGAATGGAGGGGCAGCGGATGATCTTTCGAGTCCCCCGCTTCGCCGGGAGCCCGATGCCGCCTCAGTGCCTCGTCGCCAGTGCCCA
>SXHS01000236.1 GCA_005773145.1 Planctomycetaceae bacterium
GGCGATAAACGGCGCTAGGCGGCCCGTTGGGCTGTTGATCCACTCCAGATAGGGGGCTAACCACTTCTGCGCAAGGGTCCCCGCAGATGCTGGGGGCTTCGTGCTGTCTTGCTTCCTTGATTTCGCCACGGGGCACTCCCTGCCCAAACTGCCCTAGTCCCCTGCCCTAACGATGTCCGAGCCGAAATGCTCATAGACATGCTGCTCATAGTCACTCTGTGCGTTACTTACCAAATTTCCAGTTGGACTTCCAAGTCCATTCCTAGGCTCTCCGTCACGCGGCCACGAATGAGATCGATCAGCCGCCGCACATCGTCGCTGGTCGCCCCTTGGCCCACGGTGATGAAGTTGGCGTTGACGTCGCTGACTTCCACTCCGCCGACGCGGGTCCCCTTGAGTCCCACCTGCTCGATGATGTCCGCGGCCAGCGATCCTTGCGGGTCCTTAAAGACACACCCGGTGCCCCATTCGCGGGCCGGTTGGTGCGAGCGGCGCACGATCCAGACCTTCTGCATGCGACGCGCGAGTTCCGCCGGGTCCTCCTGCTCCAGTCGCAGGCGCGCACTGAGGATGACCAATTCGTCGAGACTGCTCTTGCGATACGAGAACCGCAAATCGTCGGCGGTGCGAGTGAGGATTTTTCCGGTCCGCGTCATGACGGTGGCTTCGACACAGCATTGGCCGATGTCCGTCCCCTCCGCGCCTGCATTTCCATGTAAGGCGCCACCGACCGTGCCGGGGATGCCGACCAGCGACTCCAAGCCCCCCAGTCCGTCCCCGACGCAGGTAGAGACCAAATGCGACAGCTTGGCCCCGCCCCCCGCCACAACCTCCTGCCCCTCCACGCGTATCTCGGCAAAGGCGGCTGCGGATCCGTGGATGACCACGCCCGGAACTCCTTCGGAGCGGGCGAGGATGTTTGAACCGCCACCCAACATGCGTATCGGCATGTCCTCTTCGGCGCAGCGCTCAACGAGCAGCGACAAGTCGTCGACATGTGTCGGTTCTGCGAAATACTCCGAGGGCCCGCCGATGCGCAGCCAGAGGTACGGGGCCAACGCCTCGTTTGCGCGGACGAAGTGTTCGAGACCACTCAAAAATGCCATTGGGAGCTCTCAGGCCAATTCTATAGGATGTTGACTAGGCTTGAAGGGGCATCGGATCCGCCCCCCACGGGTTCGTTCGGGGCGAATCCGAGACTGGGAGACTGGTTGGATCATAGGGTTGGGCGGACCGCCATGTCAACGCATGGTGGGTACGTTCCCGCCATGAGTGTGGAGGCGGGGCCCGCCGTTTGCCCCGTCTGGCTTACCTGGCCCGCTGCTAGCGGACGGTCGAACGAAATTGAGACAACGGTAACCAAGACGGTGGTAGCTAAGACGGTAACGAAACGTCCGAGTGGATCTGCAAGAGGGCACGTGAGCATGGAAACGGCAGAAGTGATCGCGATTGGCGATGAGCTGACCAGCGGGCAGCGTGTCGACACAAACAGTGCTTGGCTGAGTCAACAGCTCCAGGGGATCGGTATACGGGTTTTGTTCCATACCACGGTTGCCGATCAGCACGACTCTTTGCGACAAGTCCTGGCGGACGCCATGCGGCGCGTGGATGTCGTCGTTTGCACGGGGGGGCTGGGGCCAACCGCGGACGACCTGACACGGCAAGCGATTGCGGAGGTCGTCGGGCGGCCATTGGTTTTGGATGCCGGTGCGCTCGAGCATATACAGCAGCTGTTTGCCAGTCGTGGTCGCGCCATGCCCACGTCCAATCAGATTCAAGCCATGTTTCCCGAGGGGAGCCGGGTCCTACCGAATCCACACGGCACGGCGCCTGGTATCCAGTTGACTCATCCGCGCGACCACGCGGATCCCGTGTATTTTTTTGCCCTGCCGGGCGTCCCCGTCGAAATGCGGGAGATGTGGGACCAGTCGGTGGGGCCACAACTGGGCCGATTGATGCCACAAAGTCGTGTGATCCGGCACCAATGTGTGCGCTGCTTCGGTGTGGGGGAGAGTCATCTGGAACAAATGTTGCCGGACCTGATTCGGCGCGGTCGACAGCCCAGTGTCGGTATTACGGTGCACCGGGCCACCATCACGCTCCGCATCACGGCCGAGGGGGCCACGGCGGAAGAATGCGATGGGCTCATTCAGCCCACCGTGCGGACCATTGAGGATTGTCTGGGGAGTTTGGTCTATGGTTATGGTGACGATCAGTTGCACGACGTTGTGATGCGAGAACTCATGCGACGTCGGGAGACTCTGGCCACCATTGAATGGGGTACCAACGCCACGGTATGTGGATGGCTCAGTGATGGTTCGGCTGCGCACGCCGGTTACCGTGCCGGTTTATGGGTGCAAGGCATGGACAACTTGTCCGCGTTATTGGGAATGCAGTGGCAAGATGGCTCGATGGACGTGAACGGCGCGGAGGCCCTGACCCGGCAAATGGCGATGCACATGCGTCAGCGCCTTGGGACCCATTATGCGCTGGCGGTCGGACCTCGCCATGCGCAATGGGCCGGCACTCCTCCCAACGCCATTCCGATCAGCTTGGCCACGCCTCAGGAAGTATTCACGCATTTCTTTGCATACAGCGGGCATCCGGATATTTTGGATGAGCGCGCGGGTAAGTGTGCGTTGGATTTGCTGCGTTTGAATCTGCGCAATGAGCCCGCACGCGGCGCGATTCGGCCCACCGATGTTTGAAATAACCCCCGGGTTCTGGGTGCCACGGGTGGCTTGTCCTATTCGATTGAAGTGTCAACAACGCACGCGTTTTGACTCCGTGGGGCAAAGCCCCGCCGTTTGCATAGCCCAGTCCATCGGACTGGGCAAGCGGATATCCGCGCACCGATAGGGCCAAGGGCCCGGCCGTTTGTGTGGAGGATCTACAAACGGTCGGGCCCTTGGCCCTGATGATCGAATTGCGACAACTTCCCAGGCATTCTGCCTGGCCTATGCAAACGGACGGGCCGTTGGCCCGGAAAAGATCGATATGGCCGTGCGGATGCCGCCTCCGACGCTGTGGCTAATGACTGACCGGGCGCCTGGGTTCGAGCAAACGAGCAAACGAGCAAGCGCAGAAATCCTTTATGCGCTGCCTTCGAGCAGGCCGCAAACGAATCTTGCGATTGAGAAAAAACGCTAGCGATGCGCTCTAATGCTCGCTAGCATACAAGTATTGACGACGGCCCATTTTTTTCTTGGCATCCTGCCTGCTCGGTTTCGTAAGGTTGACCGAGCGGTGCCACATGGTTATAATTTCAGCCCGTGTTCGCACGCGACCGTCCCAAGGTTCATCCGGTTTTGGTTCGGGTGACCGTCCGTTGGCCGGGGGGCCAAAC
>SXHS01000237.1 GCA_005773145.1 Planctomycetaceae bacterium
CATGTGCCACTCCCCGGGCGAAGCGGCGAAAGGCCCGTGCGATGGGCAGGCTTGGGCGTGGCTCGGGCTCAGCCAGGATGGCATCCCAGCGGCCAAAGCGAATGTGCATTTCATAAGTCATGGAAAACATACCGTCGACAAGGATCGCGTTCTTCTCGAGCCACGCGTCGGGGATTTCCGCCAGCATTTGCTGGATGGCTTGTGTCGCGCGTTGGTTTTGGCCCTGCATCATGGCGGCAAACGCCAGCATGTGATGATTGTGAGCCATGTACGTGCGATAGAATTCTTGTTCCGGGGAAGCCATCCGATAGGCGCTGTCCGCGCGGATTGCATCTTCGTTGGTTTTGATCGCACGCTGCCAGTGCCCTAAACGCACATCGATGTGAGAGGGCATGTGGACCATGTGTCCCAGGCCGGGCTGTAAGTCACGGAGGCGAGCGGCTGCGAGTGCCGCCCGCTCGGGCGTTGGAGACGCCTCCAGGGCATGGATGTATAAGTGCAAGGCCAGCGGATGATCCGGTTGGAGTGCCAACACGGTTTCCAGCGTGCGCACGATTTCGATCGTATCGTGTGTCGGTTGACCGCCCAGTGTCCATAAATCCCAGGGCCAGAGGTCCATGAGCGCCTCGGCGAACAGGGCCCCCACGTCGGGATCATCGGGATATTGCTGCCAAACTCTGCGCATGGCTTGGGCATATGCGATGTCGAGTGGGCGTCGGTCATTCGGCTGCGGATTTGCGTAACGGGTCTCTAAGGCATGGATCAGGTCGCGCTCGACCGTGGACGCGGTGCCGATTAACGACTTGGCTTTGTCCAATGCTTCCCAAGCGGCCTTGGCGTGGGCCTCATCGACGATCGGGAAGTTGATATGCGGCCCATGAGCGAGTGCAATGGCCCACGGAATCGCGGCACATTGGGGATCACACTCGGCGGACCGACGAAATGATCGTAGGGCTTCGTCATGATTAAAGCCGTATAAAAAGGCCAGACCATGGTTGAAATAGGCCTGCGCTTCAGTCGACGACGTTGAGATGCGCCGAGCGTGGTTGCCAAGGCCGCCAAACGCCAATTCCCGCGCCGGGATGTTGCCCGGCCACAATCCTAAGAGCGTCCAGGCCGCCAACCCGAACCAGCGACACGAGACGCCCATCCCAGCGCGTAGCACAGCATGTGAGTTTGCGATCTGTCCGAACTGAGCCATCAAATATCGACCGTCCGGCGGCGCAGAACGCCCAGCCCAGCCAACGACAAGAGGGCTAAAGCAACACCGGTCGGTTCGGGTACGGCTCGCTGGACAAAGTTATCGATGTGAGCGATCGCGCTCAAGTCATCCGCCATGATCAGCCGGATCTCAGTTCGATAGGCATCAGCCAGGGTCGTGGCAAAACTCTCGACTGGCCCGGCCTCCTGCACCCAGCCCTGCGCCATCGCTTGGGCGTCCGTCCACGCCGGATCGAAGGTCACCGAGTAGTTTTTCCAGACATTATAATCGTCAAATGGCCCGGCAAACGGGAAACTCCAACCGTTAAACGTCGGGCCCTGGTATCGATACCGCAGACTCACGCCGGAAAATTTGCCGGTGTCCAACAGCAGATCAAATGAGACCGTCCATGGTGATCCGGAAAAACTGCCGCTTGTCTCAGCCACCGTACCCGACGTCGCGCCGATGTCAAAAACAGGGGGCGATAGACTCCGGCGGGTGACGATCGACCCAGCCGGATTGCCGGAGGTGCCATCGTGCACAACCTCGCTGCTCGTAGTGTTTCCTTCCCAGCCCTCCGTGTCCGTACCGCTCCAAGTTTGGGAATACGGGGCGGCCGCAGCGGCCCATCTCGACACCCCGCCCGAGGCCACGACCGTTACGGCCCACAAGCCAATAAATCCACGCGCCGCCAACATTGAGATCCCGTACTTCATTGATCGCTCCTTTTGTTTCGTGTTGATACACACGACTCGCCGCCCGAAGTTCCACGTTGTGTGACATCCGCGCTAGGCAACCCGACGAGGTCCACGCGAACCCCAATGCATCGTTTCGCATATTCCATGCCGTCCGAGTGCCCGTGAGTAGCGAAAGCCATAAGGTATTGGAATTCAACGACATACAACGATTCTTGGATATCCCGAGTCAGAGAATTCGCACATGGGACGCCGACAATTTCACCAAAACAGTGAAACTCGCAGCGTCTGCGACGTAAACCGTTGCTTGAAAGCAAGTTATTGCAGTGGCACAGCGGGAGGGCTAAGAGAATGCCGTCGCGACATGCTGGGTCATTAATTGGCGCAAGCTGTCTTCGGAGAAGAACTTAGATGACCACGATCGCCATTAACACGCATAGCGCAGCAATCACCGATTTGGTGAATCGCCGTTTGGCGGACGGCCGTGTGTAGGGGACAACCGGGGACACACAACTACGATAGCCGGGAGTTCTGTGTCCGCGGTTGCTCCTTTTGATCACTTGGCATTTGCTGCGGGTTCCTGTGGTTTCTTTCCTGGCAGGCAGAAGCAGGACGAGTTGAGTTGGGTATCGGCGTGCCTCCAGGCGATTTCAAAACGAGCCTGTTCCGTTCGGGCTTCGGCCGTTCGGCCCTGCG
>SXHS01000032.1 GCA_005773145.1 Planctomycetaceae bacterium
CGATCGATACTCAAACGACTTTGGCCGATGGCCATGCGATCGACGGCCTGGATGGTCTGCGAGACTATTTGCTGAATCAACGCCGAGATGTTATCATCGGACAGTTCTGCCGCAAGTTGCTGGGGTACGCGTTGGGAAGGGAAGTGCAACTATCCGACTCGCCGCTATTGGAGGACATGCGACGGCAGTTGGCGCAGAACGATTATCGCGCGTCCGTTGCCGTGGAGCTGGTCGTGATGAGTCCCCAATTTACCCGCAAACGGGCCAGCGAATAATCCACCAGACTTAGGCTACCAGAATGAAGGAGAAATTACGGTGAAACCATATCAGCCCAATCCGTTTGCTCGGCGAACGTTCTTGCGTGGCATGGGAGTCGCCATGGCGTTGCCTTGGATGGAGTCCGCGCCGGTTTGGGGAGATCAGGCGGATGAACCAGCCCAACGGGAGAGTCAGCCCCCAGTCCGCTTGGCTGTATTGTTCGCGGGCAATGGCTTTCACCGCAAGGAATGGTGGGCCAAAGGGCAAGGCGCGGACATGGAGCTCGGTAAGGTCCTATTGCCACTCACCGAATTCCGCGAACGCATGCTTTTCATCCGTGGACTCTTCAACGAAGAGGCACTGAAGGGGAACATTCATAGTTCGATGACGGGGAATTTGTTGTCCGGCGCCCCGCTGGCGTCCGGTGGCGAGATTCGGTCCGGCACCAGCTTCGATCAGGTGATTGCGCAACAGTACGGCCGGTCCACCAAAGTATCCAGCCTGGTGTTGGGCTGCGAGCGATCCAATCCTGGCCTGCATAAGAATTATTCGATGCTTTACAGCTCGCATATTTCTTGGAGCTCTCCCACCGCTCCCACACCGCTCGAACTCTATCCGGCCTTGGCATTCGATCGCCTATTTAGCGATGGAGCCCAACGGGGCGACCGCAGCGTTTTGGACGCGGTGCTGGGCGAGGCGGAGCGCTTTCGAGGTAAAATTAGCGGCGGAGACCGTCGCAAACTCGATGAATACCTAACCTCCGTGCGCGAAGTGGAACAACGGCTCGAGAGGGCGGGCAAGGAAGGTGAGTTGCAGGGATGGCGACCAACGTTCGATCCATCCAGCCTGCGACGGCCGGCTGACGGAATTCCGCAGAATCTGGCTGAGCACATGCAGCTCATGTGCGACATCCTGGTGTTGGCTTTCCAAACCGATGCCACCCGCGTCGCGACGTTAAAGCTGAACAACGATCATAGTTACCTGCAGTTTCCGCATCTGGGAGTGGAAGTTGGGCATCACGAGCTGTCCCATCTGGGTGACGATAATTTCCTGAAGGTCAACCAGTCCTTCCTTGAGCAATTGGCTTACATCGCCAGAAAACTGGATGCCATTCAGGAAGGGGAACGTACCGCACTCGACAACTCGATCCTCATGATCACCTCCAGCATGCTGCACGGCGGCCATGATGCCACCAATCTCCCTTGTGTTCTGCTAGGGGGCGGGGGGGGCCAGTTGTCTGGCGGCCGTGTCCTGGACTACCTGGAAAAACCCAACCGAAAGATGTGCAGCCTCTATCTGTCACTGTTGGATAAGTACGGAATCCATTTGCCTGAATTCGGCGACGCGCATGAGCGACTGACTGAGGTGTGAGCGCGGGCAACGTCGTGCGGAGGGGCGCGACGCGGGGGAAAGTGGCACGCAGAGACGCTGAGGCGCAGAGAGAGCCGCCGAGAGTGGGGCGCCGTTAGGCCAGCACGCGTCGGTAGACCTCGGACACTCCGGCGGCCATGGCCTGTGCCGAGAAGCGTTCGGCATGCCGTTGCTGGGCTCGTTGCCGCATCTGGGTCCAATCGTGTTGGCCTTGTACCAGGGAAGCTACGGCGTCGGCCAACGCGGGTGCATCGCCGGGGGGCACGAGGAGTCCCTCCTGCTGATCGCGAATCACCTCCGGCACCCCCTCCACTCGACTGGCGACGACTGGCACACCGGCAGCCATGGCCTCCAAGACAACCATCGGCATGCCCTCGCCAAACAGGCTGGGGAGTACCATCAGGTCCATACGTTGTAACTCCTCGGTCACGTTGTCGGTGAAGCCTGTCCAAGTCACCAGGCGTTCTAGCCGATGTTTGGCCACGAGGTCGAGGAGTTTTTCGCGATAGCGGTCCGATTCGAAGGGACCGACGGCGCGGAGCTTGACCGGCACGTTTCGGTCGCGTAGGAGGGCCAGCGCTTCGAGCAGGATCTCGGTACCTTTGCGAGGGCGAAAGAGCGCGATTGTGCCCAACGTCCAGGATCCGGTCGGTTGTGGCCGCGGATCCAAGGGAACTGCTGGGACGCCGTTAGGGACGACCGTGATAAGATCTTCGCCAATGCCCGAGTCACGGAGCGATTGAGCGAGGCTTTGTGATACGGTGATGATCTTGGCCACGCCACGCAGGCACGCGCTTTCCATGTGGCCATTGAGCCAGTTCGTCCAACTGGATGTTGAGTCGTGAGCGGCCGGGCTGTGGACATGATAGACAACGGGTATGTGGGCCAACGCCCCCACAAGTCTCGCGATCAAGAGCGTGCGCGGCGTATGGGCATGTAACAAGTCGTAATGGCCATGACGGACCGCTTGTAAAACAGGCCAGACCACCGTCAAATCAAAGCGTGACCGCATGGGGGCATACAAGAGTGGCGCCGTCTTGGTTTTGGCCTTGGACGGAAACTGGCCCGGCTTGAGGCAAATCAATCCCGCCTCGAAGCCTTGGTCGTGAAGTCCGCCGGCCAGCAGGTCCTGGACGCGTTCTGCGCCCGAGTAGTGCTCGCCATTGATCACGTGTAACACGCGGGCCACGGTTCGGGGCGCGCGGCGGGCCGGCGCGCCAGTTTCAAATGAAACGGGTGGGGGAGACACACGGGCCACCGCGTGCGAGGTAAGATCGGTCAGGGGGGAACCTGGGGGTGCATTGCCGTTCATGCACAAGTGTAGGCCACTCCCGGGGTTCAGAGCGTTGTTCCAGTGCGTCGTGGGGTGAAATCGGCCAGATCGTCGCTAGGATCGATACATCCGGCCTGCCTAGCGGGGCTCGAGATCGGGATCGGTGTCAGTGTCTTCCGAGTCGGTCGGCGACGGCTGACGGCGAAAGACGGCCACGATATCCTCGACCGGGACAACAAACAGCTGGTTGTCGGGCTCAAAATCGACCGGAATGGCATGCTTGGGATGGAAGAGGATCTTGTCGTACCGCCGAAGGGGCACATTCTCGTCATTGGCCACTTGCGTCGAGATCGTCACAATTCGCCCCGTGATGGTGGGGATTTCCGCCTGTTCTGGGAGGGCGATGCCCCCCTTGGTTTGACGCTTGGGCTCGTCTTTTCGCACGAGGACTCGAGCGCCAATCGGTTCGACGTATTCAATGGTCTGCCGGCTCATGGATGTTCCCTATCCCCCGTGGCCGACAGCCTAATTGAGAGTCTGCTCGAACGGAAGGGGCAAATTCGCGGTTCCGTGTCCCGGTGGTACCGTGCCAGCTCTCCGGGACACGCCCGGTAGGAGCATGACTGGGAACAAGAGCGGCCCCTTTTTCGTGCCAGGAAATCCGTCACGACATGGCCCAAAGGGCCCGCACCGGGCTTGCGTTCTGGCAAAAATCTGGCACAATGATTCGTTTCCATGCCCTTAATTGCAGAGCGTGCGGCAGTTATGCCCGAGTGCGTGCTCGTTCGACTCGGGCTCGTTTGAGACGAGTTCGTGCGTGGGGGCAATATGGGGGCGAGATCGAATTCACGGCGGGTGCGTTACGGAGATAATGGGGATGTCGGAACAATTGCAGGTTACGCGTCGGGCGACGCGGGGTAAGCGTCAAGCTCGCAAAGCCCGTGCGCAAGGGCAGATACCCGCGGTCCTGTATGGCCACGGCAAGGAGGTGATCAGCGTCTCGGTCTCCGCGGATGAGGTCGCGGCCGCGTTGCGGCACGGCGCGCGGGTGGTGAAGCTGAGCGGTGAAGTTGCCGATGAGGCCATGATCAGTCAAGTGCAATGGGATGCCATGGGGACGGAGGTCTTGCATCTGGATTTGATCCGCGTGGAGGCCGGGGATTCGGTCCACGTGTCGGTGCCGGTCGTGCTGCGAGGCGATGCGCCCGGCGCGCACCATGGTGGAGTGGTCCAACATCTGCTCCATGAGGTTCGCATCGATTGCCCCGTGACGTTGCTCCCCGAGTCTTTGGTAGTGAGCATCAATAAATTAGATATCCATCAGGCGATTACGGCCCAGCAGTTGGCACTGCCAGCCGGTGCCCAGTTGTTGGTGGACCCGACCGCGATCGTCGTGCAGTGCGTACCGCCAGTGGACGACGAGGCGGAAGCTGCTGCCGCGGGCGAAACGGCAGAGCCCGAAGTGATTGGTCGAAAGGCCAAGGAAGAGGAAGAGTCCGAGGAATAGCGGACCTCTCCTGGCAGTTGTGCATGAAACAAGCCGAGGGCGCGCGGGATGAAGTTGATTGTGGGTCTGGGGAATCCGGGCCGCAAATACCATCACACGCGACATAATGTGGGGTTTGAAGTTGCCGCTCGGCTGGCTGGCGAATATGGGACCAGCCGCCCGCGTGAGAAGTTCCACGGAGAATTGGTGGAGGGATCGGTTGACGGCGAGTCGCTCCTGATACTGTGTCCACAGACTTTCATGAACTTAAGTGGAAACAGTGTGGGCGCTGCGGTCGAGTTTTATCGCATGGACTTGACGGAAATGTTGGTAGTGTGCGACGACTTCAACCTGCCGGTGGGGCAGTTGCGGTTTCGATCGAAAGGTTCATCGGGAGGGCAGAAGGGGTTGGCTCATATCATGCAACGGCTGGCTGCCGATGCCGTCCCGCGGCTGCGCCTAGGGGTGGGCCCGTTGCCCGCGAATCGCGATCCGGCCGATTTCGTGCTGGGTCGGTTCAGCAGCGGGGAAAGCGTCGAGGTGCAATCGATGGTGGAGAGGGCCGCCACGGCCGCTGCCGACTGGGTCCGCTGGGGCATTCAGCGCTGTATGAATACCTACAATGTGTGTAACAAGGAGACTTGATTTGGCCGCGAAAGTGTACGAGGGGATGTTTCTGCTGGATTCCAATCGCTACGCGCAGAACCCACAAGGCGTCTCGGGGCAAATCCCCCAGATGATCGAGAAATTTGGCGGGACCGTGTTGGTGAGTCGACTTTGGAGCGAGCAGCGGTTGGCCTATCCGATCGACGGCCATCGCAAGGGGACGTATTGGTTGACGTACTTTCGCCTCGCAGGGGATCAGCTGTCCCCCTTGACCCGAGAGTCCGAGCTCAACGAGAACGTCCTGCGGCAAATGATTTTGGCGGTAGACCCCCGCTTGGTGGAGACGCTGGTCGCGCACGCAGCGGTACCATCCGCTCGGCCCGCCGCCACGGAGGCGGCCCCGGCCAGCGTTGCGGCCCCGTAAGTCGCGGGTGGTTCGGTCGACTCGGAGGGGGACTTGCCGTCCAGCCACGACAAGGGTACACTTGTTCATATGTTGGTAGTGGCGTGTAGGCATAGACAGTCCCATCGGCAGCCGACTTAAGGAGACGATCGCATGGCAAACTTCAATCGCGTCATCCTCTTGGGTAACCTGACACGTGACGTCGAACTGCGGTATCTGCCCAGTGGAGTGGCGGTCGCGGAAATTGGCTTGGCCATTAACGACCGGCGCAAAAACCAGGCGGGCGAGGTTATTGAAGAAACGACCTTCGTCGATGTGACTCTGTGGTCGCGCACGGCTGAGATTGCCGGGGAATTTCTCAGTCGAGGTGCCCCCGTCCTTATTGAAGGTCGACTCAAATACGACACTTGGGAGACGGACGGTCAGAAACGATCTAAATTGCGGGTGGTAGGCGAGCGAATGCAGCTGCTGGGAGCACGCGGCGGTCGCGAGCGGCAGGGGGCCGGGGGGACAGGTGCCGAGAGCGGCCGTCCGGCGGCCACGGTTGCCGCTTCCCAATCGGCTGAGCATGATTTTGCCGGCTCGCCGCCAGGCGACGATATTCCGTTCTGAAATCGGACTTAATGAACATCAGTCGGCCGACGAGGCAGACATAGCGTAATCGGTGTCGACACACAAACGTTTCACTAGGAAATATCCGTAGGAAGAAGTAGCGTCATGGTAGCAAAAACGAAAACGCGTCGATCGGCAGGGATGTACCAAGAAAAGAGACTGCCGCGTGGGCCGCACGGCGGCATTCAGTTGTTGTTGGTGCAGAATGTCGAACACCTCGGAAAACCCGGCGACATCGTGGAAGTGAAGGCCGGTTACGCCAATAACTATTTGCTGCCGGAAGGTTTGGCGACCATTGCCACCGACCACCATAAGCGGATGGTCGAGAAGCACCGCGCTAAGCTGCAGGCCATCGAGAATGCCCGTTTGGCCAGCTATCGTGAAATTGCTAACGCCTTGGCTCGACAGAGTGTGACCATCGAAGCGAATGCCAACGATGAGGGGCATTTGTATGGCAGCGTGGTGGCCCAGGACATTGCACAGGCGCTCAAGGAAGTTAACTTCTCCATCGCGCCCGATCAGATTCGTCTGGAAGGACCTCTCAAGGAATTGGGTCTGTTCACGGTGAAGATCCACATCTATCAGTCGATCGACACCGAGCTCAAAGTCTGGGTGGTTCCGAGCGTTACGGGCACCGGTGCCTAAGACGCTGGTTTTGGATCGATGATGAATGCCGGGCGATGCGCAAGGTGCCACGCCCCGGACGGGGGTGAGTGGTAAGCCGATTTGAAATCTGAGATTTGAGATTTGAGATTTAGGGCGGCCCCAAATTGCCCATATTCTCGCGGAAGCGTCCATTGCTCATTCCGCATCCGCGTTCGATGTGTCCGTCCCTTGTTTGCGTTGTGACGCTTCAACGCGGGTCTTGTCACTCGGTTCTGAGAGCTCTTGCGTGCGCTGGCTGCTGCGGTAAGATGACATCAGGCCAACCGTTGACCGTGCAGCGGTCGTCTTGAATGACTGTTGGCACATGGATATCTCGCGGTTGGCAGTCGCGGTTGCCGATCGGTGGAAGTTGGCCTTTGGTGCCATGATTCAATTCCCAAGGAGGAGGTGCTGTAGTGGCGACCAAATCACGAACTCCGACGGGAGAGGGCAAGCCGAAGCAGGGCTCCTCGTCACACGGCTCCTCAATACAGGGAAAACCGACTCAGGGAGAGAACATCCTTGAGCGTCAACAGCCGTGTAATATCCAGGCGGAGCTGGCGGTGTTGGGCAGCATTTTGCTGTTGCCACAAGTTGCGGACGACGTGGCGTTGGTGATCCGCGCCGACGATTTCTATGACGATTCGAATCGGCTACTGTACGAACATTTTCACAAGATGTTCGAGCAAGGGCGGCGGATTGACGAAACACTGTTGGTCGATTCGCTCAAACGAACGGGCGATTATCAAAAGATCGGAGGGGCTGCGTATTTGGTGAAGGTTGGCGAGGCGGTTTCGACCGCAGCCCACGCCGTTCACTATGCGCAGATCGTACGCGATTTGGCCAGCTGTCGGTCGTTGATCGAGGCCAGCACGTCCATCCTGCACGACGCCTATTATGGCACGAGCGAGCCGGATGAGTTGCTGGCTTCGGCCGAGCAGCGCATTTTCTCCATTCTGGACAGTCGCAATAGCAACTCGGTATCGAGTATTCGCGATATTCTCTTGGATGCCATGCATCGGATTGATGCCCGCATGCGCGGGGAGCATGATCAGGGGGGAGTCGTGACGGGATTTACGGATCTCGACAACATGACAGGTGGGCTGCACAATTCCGAGCTGGTGGTGCTGGCGGCACGCCCGGGGATGGGCAAGACGGCGCTGGCGATGAATATTGCCGAGCACGTCGCCATGGTGCAGCGGGTGCCGGTATTGTTTGTCAGCCTGGAAATGTCTGCCATCGAACTGGCCGACCGGATGCTCTGCTCCCGTGCCAAGGTCAACAGCCATCGACTGCGCAGCGGCTCCATC
>SXHS01000238.1 GCA_005773145.1 Planctomycetaceae bacterium
GAGTCTGACGCTGAGGATGACGAGGACGCGACGGGCGGAGGAGGCCAGGTCGCTGGGATCTTTGTAGATGCGCGAGGCGTGTTGCACGCCCGCACGCAAGTCGATTCCAGCGGTCAGCTGAGTCGGCAACGCATCACGCAGATGCGGGCCGCGTTGGATCCGCGGCTAGCACGTCCGAGCACCCTTCGCAAAGTGTCGCTCAATCGCCTAGAGCGAGCTCTGGCGCGACGCGTGGCCGATGGACGCGGGGCGACGGAAGACATGCGGTACTTGGCCGGCTTAACCCACGTGCAGTACGTCTTTTTCTTCCCGGAGACTCGGGACATTGTGTTGGCGGGGCCTGCGGAGGGGTATGGCCATGACACGTTAGGACATGCCATTGGACTGTGGAGCGGCGCCGCGGTGCTGCATCTGGAGGACCTGGTCGTCGCGCTGCGGGCATTTGCCCCTGGTGAGAAGCCGACACGGGTGATCTCCTGCTCGATTGACCCCACGGCCGAAGGTTTGCAGCGTATGCAGAAGTTCTTAGTCTCCGTGGGGGGGCGCATCACACCGGCAGATGACCAACGGATCGCCGCTGGCCTCCGCGAGTCACTCGGCGCGCAGGTCATCACGCTCAAGGGCATCGCGCCGGGTTCGCACTTTGCCCAGGTGATGGCGCAGGCCGATTACCGCATGAAGTTGATCGGCATTGGCCTGGAGCCACCGCCGGTCCCCATGGTGACCTTTATTGAGAAGGCAAGTCCCGCATCGGTTTCCCGCAACGCGCTCCAACGTTGGTATTTCGAGCCGGATTACGATTGCGTCAAGGTCAGTGACGACTTCCTGGCGATGGAGTTGGTCGGATCGGGCGTGAAGCTGGTGAGCGAGGACGAACATGTGGGGCAGGGGGGGGCGCGAGTTCGTAGCGGACGCGTGGATCGGGCCAGCAAGGCGTTCGTGACCAGTTTCACACAAAAGTTTGGCGAGATTGCCAAGAAGTCACCGGTTTATGCGGAGTTGAGAAACGTGATTGGGCTGGCGGTTTCAGCCGCCTTCATTCAGCAGCAGGACTATTACACGCAGGCCGATTGGCGTTTGGGCGTACTTGCGGATGAACGCCAATTTCCGACGGAGATCTACCCGGCTCCGCGCCAGGTAGAATCGGCCGTCAATGTGGTTTGGAAGGGGCAGACACTGATGACACCGATTGGGGGCGGCGTGCACATGCAGCCCCTGCAAGCGATCGATAAGGGACGTGTGCAACCGGACGAAAAAGGCCAGTTGAACCAACTTCGTCAGCAGGTGCAACTCAGCGAACTGGGGGACGATGTGTGGTGGTGGGACTGATCCCCAATGGACAGGACCACGTAACCATCGTTTACCGCCCAGCCGTAGGCGCCGGCGGTTTCACGCGGAGTGAAGTACAACCGCTCCGGTTTCGTTTACGCAGTCGCTGGTAGCTCCGCCAACCGGAGTCGCACGGTGAACGTGCTGCCCTGGCCAAGCCGGCTCACGAGTTCGATCTGTCCGCCCATCGATTGCAAGAGATGTTTAACGATGGATAGGCCCAGGCCGGTGCTGCCCAATTCGCGCGATCTCGCCCGGTCGACCCGATAGAATCGTTCGAATACCCGTTCTTGATCAGCGGCCGAGATGCCGATTCCCGTATCCACGACCTGAATGACGGCGAGTCCCTCCTCGCACCGGGCCGAAAAGACGATGCGTCCGCCGTCGGGTGTGTACTTGATGGCGTTATCCAGCAGATTATCCAAGACCTGGCGTAGTCCTTCTCGATCTGCCAGTACCTGCACCTCGTCCGGGGGCCGTTCGGCAAATTCTAAATCCAGCTGTTTGGCACGGGCAGCGGTTTGATGGTGTCTCAGGCACTCGGCCATGGCAGCAGTCAAATGGATCGGTGTGATTTCCAAGGATGACGGGGCGGATTCGATGCGTGCCAAGCTGAGCATGTCCAAGATCAGCTCGTGCAGACGATCGGCCTGCTCTTCGATCCGCATGATGAAACGTTGGCTTGTCTCGGGATCATCGATGGCGCCTTCACGCAGGGTTTCTGCGTAGGCCTTGATGGCACTGAGTGGGGTTTTTAACTCATGGGAGACATTGGCCACAAATTGTTGGCGCAACTGTTCCAGGCGCCGAAGCTCGGTGATGTCGTGTAGAACCAACAGCACGCCTTCGCAGGGGTCTCCAGGAAGTCGTGTAGCATGGACTTGCAGAAGGTGCGGCGTGGGCCCCCCCACCTCCATTTCGGAAACTTGACGCCGTTGCTCAACTGCCGCGTCGCGGTCAAGTGTGACGCGCACGGCTTGTTGTAGGCGATGGGTACGCACGACTTCCAACAAATGGCGACCGACTGCTTGCTGTTGAGTAAAATGCAGCAGGCGGGCAGCTGCCTGGTTCGCCAGCAGGATGCGTTCGTGCACATCCACGGCCAGAACGCCTTCGGACATGGCATCGATCACGATGGTCAGCCGTTCGAGCGCCTCTCGCGACTGTCGGCGCTCGTGGCTCCAATCCCGCGCTGCCTTGGCAATCTGTTCCGCGACGTCCTCCCATTCGTCGGGGATTCGCAACGGGCTCAGCTGGGGCCCGCCGGCGGGCTGCCAATCGGCGGCGACTCCTTGCAGCCGTAGCAACGGTCGACGCATGCGGGAGGCGGCATACCAAGTCATCATGATCGTTCCGGCCAGGAACAAGCCCGCATGGACCACGAGCCAACGCGTGAGGTGTGTCGACGCTGACGGACTCGCGGCCAGCCACGCGCAACCGATTCCCAAGATTGCGTACCATGCCAGGTACCGCCAATAGAGTGACCAGACGGTTTGCTTGCGCCACATACGGAAGTCCTTCCATAAGGTTATGGCTGGGGACGGCGAACCAGCACCACGCGCAGATCGCAAACATTGGTATGCGTGGGGCCGGTTTGCAGCAGTCCATCAACCTGTTGGAAGAAGGAATAGGCATCGTTACGGCGCAGGTAATCGGCTGGATCGAGTCCCCGCTGTCGGGCGGCACTTATGACTTCCGCTGTCAGGATGGCGCCGGCTGCATCTGTAGGCCCGTCCTCGCCGTCGCTGCCTCCGGACAGGAGTACCAACGAGGGACCGTGGGAGTTATCAAGGGCCGCAAGTTGTGGTTCGGTCCACAGTTCGGCCAGGGCGGCCAGCACGAGCTGCTGGTTGCGCCCCCCTTTCCCGCGTTGTTGCGCTTCGATCAGCTGCACAGTGGGCTCACCTCCGCTGATCAAGCAATCGGGGCCTGGGTTCGCCAGCATATGACGGGCCATTTGCAGCAGATGTCGTCCGGATTGCTCCGCCGTTCCCTCGGACGGAGTCCCCCCCAGCATCACATGCGAATAGCCGCGCCGTTCGGCCTCCTGTCCCGCTCCGTCCACGGCCGTGGCGGTGTTGCCCACGATCACATGCGTGCCGTGGCTGCTCGCGCGGCGCGTCACGGCCGGGGCCGGATCGCGAGTCGCCCGTTGCAAATGAGCCAGAACGTTGGGAGCGATACCTGCCGAGTCGGCGCCAAACTCACGCAAGATCCGCAGGGCCTGTTGTGGGTCCGGTGGTACATCGACGGTTGGGCCCGAAGCGATCATGTCCAAGGGGTCCCCCAAGACATCGGAGATAATGAATGTGATCAGGTGGCCGGCTCGACAAGCGCGAGCCAAACCGCCCCCTTTGATGCGGCTAATGGCCTTGCGCACGGTGTTCAATTGGCGAATGTCGGCACCGGCTGCACTGAGAAATCGAGTCAGCGCCACCTTGTCTTCAAGCGTTACGCCGGGCACTGGAGCGGGGAGTAGCGCAGAGCCCCCCCCGGAGATCAGGCACAGGCAAACGTCCTGTGCCGACAATCCCGCCACCATCTGCAACATGTGCTCCGATCCGTGAATGCCCTCGGCCGTTGGTTCGTTGCAGCCTGCCGGCCGAGCCGGATGCAGATGAATTCGCCGCAAGGGCCGTAGACAATCGGCCGGAACATTCACCCATCCCGATAGTTGCTTCTCTTGAAGCAGTGATTCACCGAGGGCCTGCTCAACGCCGGACGCCATGCTGGCCCCGGCCTTGCCAGCTCCCACCACCACCACGCGTCGCACCTGATCGAGTCGCAGTCGCTGGTCGCCGAGGCGCAGCCAAGGACCCTCCACGGCCAAATGAGTGCGAACAAGCCGCTCCCCGCCTACCGCCTCCAATCCCGCGCGCCAAATCGCCTCAGCATCGTCTCGTAATTCAGCCGTTGATCGTTCCATGGTCTGGTATTGTAACGCGTTCGAGCCGCCGACCCAACATCTCAGCCGCGAATCCACATGCTAGGGACGATCATTGACGGGGGCGACTGGCATTCAGTAGAGTGGGGGGGCCTGTGGCTGGCACATGGCACTCAGTGAGGACCGAAAGGTCGTCGTTCAATCGGCATTGGCACCCGGTTGGGATCATGCACACGGAACGTTAGACAAAGGGCAGGAAAGTCCATGACCGATACCACTGGCATTGCGGACGTCGATCGGCTGGCCATTGATACCATTCGTACGCTGGCCATGGATGCGGTCCAACAGGCCAACAGTGGGCACCCGGGAACGCCCATGGCCCTGGCCCCAGTGACGTACGTCCTGTGGAACGAATTCCTAAAATACGATCCCACTCGCCCTCAGTGGCCGGTGCGCGACCGATTTGTCTTGTCATGCGGACACGCCTCGATGTTGCTCTACGCCATGCTGCATCTGGCGGGCGTGCGAAAGACGAAGCGGCAACCGAATGGAACGATCGTGGCCACGGACGAATGGGCCATTGGCGGGGAGGACCTGCGCAACTTTCGCCAGTTTGGCAGTCCTTGCGCCGGACATCCGGAATATGGTTATGCAGCTGGCATCGAGACCACCACAGGGCCGTTGGGGCAGGGCATTGGCAATTCGGTGGGGATGGCGATCGCGGCTCAATGGTTTGCGGCCCGCTACGGCCGTCCTGGCTTCGAGGACCTCTTTGCCTCGCGGGTCTACGCGCTATGCAGCGACGGCGACATCATGGAAGGAGTTGGCTGTGAGGCCGCATCGTTGGCCGGCCATCTGAAGTTGGGCAATCTCTGTTGGATTTATGACGATAATCGCATCACGATCGAGGGTAAGACGGAGTTGGCGTTTAGCGAAGATGTGGCGCGACGATTTCAAGGTCAGGGTTGGCACGTGCTGAGTGTCGAGGATGCCAATGACTTGACCGCAATACGCCAGGCTTTGACGCAGGCGTCGGGTCAGCAGTCCCAACCCACACTGATTGTGCTGCGCAGTGTGATTGCCTGGGGCTCCCCTGGCAAGGCAAATACGCACGGAGCCCACGGCTCACCACTGGGTGAGGACGAGGTGCGCCGCACGAAGCAAGTGTACGGGTGGCCGGAAGATGAGCACTTTCGGGTGCCGGAGGATGCGCGGCGGCATGTGGCCGAGACGTTGGGGGCGCGCGGCAAGTCGGCACGTCAGGCTTGGGATGTTCGTTATTCCCAGTATCAGCAGAAATTTCCGGATGCAGCCGCCGAGTTCCAAAGCGCGATCCACCATCAGTTACCCGCCGATTGGGAAACAGCGATTCCCACTTTCACCACGAAGGATCACCTGGCCACTCGCGTTTCCTCGGGCAAGGTCCTGAACGCCATCGGCAAGCGGCTTCCCTGGCTGGTGGGCGGGGCCGCCGATTTGGCCCCATCGACGAAGACTCTACTTGAGTTTGAGGGGGCGGGGCAGTTTTCCGCCGCGCAGCGCGGTGGCCGCAATTTGCATTTCGGCATTCGCGAACATGCCATGGCCTCGGCCGCCAACGGCATGTCACTCAGCGGACTCCGTCCCTATGTGGCCACATTCTTCGTGTTCAGCGACTATCTGCGTCCGGCGCTGCGACTCAGCGCTTTAATGCACCAACCGGTTTTGTACATCTTGACCCACGACTCGATCGGTCTGGGTGAGGACGGACCGACGCATCAACCGGTGGAGCAATTGGCCGCCTGCCGCGCCATCCCGGGATTGGTTGTGCTGCGGCCGGCCGATGCCAATGAGGTTGCCGAGTCCTATCGAGTGGCCATCCAGGGTTCCGATCGACCGGTGGCCCTGGTGCTAACACGCCAGGACGTTCCCACCTTCTGTCGGCAACGGTTTGCGCCGGCGACCGGGCTGGCACGAGGTGCCTATGTGATGGCCGAAGCGGGGAATGACGTGCCCCAGGTCATCTTGATCGGAACGGGGAGTGAATTGCATTTGTGCGCCGAGGCTTACGATCGCTTGGTAGCGGCTGGTATTCGTGCCCGGTTGGTGAGTATGCCATCCTGGGAACTGTTTGAACAACAGGATGTGGCCTACCGGGAATCCGTGTTGCCGTCCCGTGTGACCGCACGCATTGCTGTGGAGGCGGGCATACGCCAGGGGTGGGATCGGTATTTGGGGCCCCGTGGTCGGTTTCTAGGCATGGAGGGGTTTGGCTTGTCTGCCCCATATGAAGAACTCTACGCGCATTTCGGCCTGACGGTCGATCAAATCCATGCCACGGCGCTTGATCTCGTGGCCGACTCGTGATCATTCCCACTCGTGATCATGCCGTGTCTAAGAGAGCCAGGTCGGGGGCCAGGCGCTGGATCTGCGACGTCATGAAGCGTTTGATCTGCGTCGCGGTCTTGAACTCCAGGGCACGCTCCAACAGCCGTTCGGCCGTGCGTCGGTCGATCTTCTTGGCCAATTCCTTGATGGTGGGTATGAAAGCCGGGCTCATACTAAACCGCCTCAGCCCCATGCCCAACAACAGGGCAAATGACCGTGGTTGTCCAGCCATTTCGCCGCACAATGTCACGGGGATGTTGGCTCGATTACACGATCGAATGACTTGCGTTAACACGCGTAGCACAGGTGGACTGAGCGGCTCGCACAAGTGGCTAACCTTGGGGTTATCTCGATCGGCGGCCATCAGATATTGAACCAGGTCATTAGACCCGATGGATACGAAGTCGACCAAATCGAGCATATAGTCGATCATTACGGCGGCGGCGGGAACTTCGAGCATCATGCCGACGGGGACTTGGCCGAAGGGTTTCCCCTCGTGGCGCAGTTGTTCGCATGTGCGGCGGACGATGCCCCGCAGACGGCGCATTTCTTCCAACGTGGTGATCATGGGGAACAAAATGCGCACTTTACCCCCCAATTTTTCCGCATGGGCCGCAGCTTGTAGGATCGCTCGAACCTGCACGGCGAAAAATTCGGGATGTTCAAACGATAAGCGAATGCTCCGCCAGCCCATGAAGGGGTTGGCCTCTTGATGGGTGTGTCCCAAGTAGGGGACCGTCTTGTCGCCACCGATATCCAGCGTTCGAATCGTGACCGATTGACCGGGGCTGGCCTCCACAATTTGCCGGTAGACCTCCAGTTGCTGGCCTTCGTCAGGGACGTCGGGATGCGTGAGATAGAGATATTCCGTGCGATACAGTCCCACGCACGACGCGCCCATGGCCTTGGCGGCGTCCGTGTCGCGTAAATCGTTGATATTCGCGCCTAGCTCCAGTGGAATCCCTTCGGAGGTACGTGCCGGTTGATCTCGATTCTCGGCCAAGTGGTCCTTGAGGTTGAAAAACTCTCGCTCGAGCTTGCGGTAGGCGGCAACCGTTTCGGCATTGGGATTGATGAGCACCAGGCCTTCGCGGCCATCCACCACCAGGGTATCCCCCGTCTTGACGTGGCGTAGGAGGCCGCTGATACCGGAGACAGCCGGAATGCCGCGGCTGCGAGCGATGATCGCCGCGTGGCTGGTTTGGCTGCCGGATTGCGTTACGATCCCTTGTACGTCGATCTGTCCCAATGCCACGGCCTGCGAGGGGAGGAGTTCGTCGGCCGCGATGATCAGCGGCCCGTCTAGTGGGGTGGCCTGGGGTTGAAGGACGTCGGACAGCCGCACCCCAAGTCGCTCCACCACGTCCCGCAGGTCCGCCACTCGCTCTCGCAGGTACTCGTCCTTCATGCGAGCGAACTGGGACTGATATTCGTTGAGGAGCCGATGGAGCGCTGCTCCGGCTGTCATCCGGTCGTCGACAATCCAATCCCGGATTTTTTTGCGGAAGGCCACATCGCGGAGTATCGATTCGTGGACCCCAAAAATGGCCGCTTCCTCATGCCCCACCTGCCGCTCCACCTTGGTGCGCAGCGCCCGCAGGTCGATCGCCGCCTGGTCGCAGGCGGCCTCGTATTTGGCCAGTTCGGCTGTGACCTCGCTGTCCCGAAGCCGTTTGGTTTCCGGATTCACGAACACTTCGTGGATGCAATAAGCCGTTCCGACCGCGACTCCAGGGGATACAGGGATGCCACGGCGCATCACGGCAGTGTACCATGCGGCCGTGTGGGGACAACCGGTCGCCCCGACGGGCTGGGACGACCGAGAAACCACATTGCGACAGCCCCAGAACCACGGTTGAGGGGTGGGCGGCAAGTCGTTATACTGTGCCCTTTTACCCCCGGCCGCATCGAGCCGCTAGGGGGGCCTGGGTTGGACCGACAGGGTCTTGGTTCATGCGATTCACGTTACTTGATCGAATTGTTTCCCTGCGGCCGGGTGCCAGCATCGACGCGGTAAAAGGCTTGTCGTTGGCCGAAGAATACCTCAAGGATCACTTTCCATTATTTCCGGTGATGCCGGGCGTGCTGATGCTGGAGGCCATGTACCAGGCGAGTGCTTGGCTGTTGCGGGAAACGGATGACTTTGCCTACAGTCTGGTGACGTTGAAAGAGGCAAAAAATGTCAAGTATGCCGATTTTGTTGAGCCGGGCGAGGTCTTGCACCTGACGGCTGAGATCCAGAAGCGGGATGGGCGTCTGACTTGGTTTAAGGCACAAGGAACGGTAGATGGGCAGGTGGCGGTCAGCGCACGACTGGTTTTGGATCAGTGCAATTTGGCGGACGGCAATCCGGCCTTGCGATCGCAGGACTTGTACTTGATACGTCGGCTGCGCGAAGAATACGATTTGCTCAATCATAGTTGCATCAAGATGGGCTCCGTTACTTAGTCTGGGATTCTTAGTCGGGGCTCCGCTGGATCCGGTTGACATGGTAGACCCGTTCAGCCAAGGGTATCGTTTGGATTCATAGGATTGCATGGACGATGGGTTGGGTGTTGGGATGTGTTGGGCATGAATGGGACGGTGCTGGCAAGTCATTGCCGGTCATTTGCATTACTCACGTAAACGGAGGTTGGATCAGATGCCAGCGTCGAAGGAAGAAGTTTTCAAGAAGGTACAGACCGCGCTGATTGATGCCCTGGGGGTGGACGAGGACGATGTGACCCCAGAGGCGACGCTGGTCGGCGACCTTGGGGCGGAGTCGATTGATTTTCTCGACATCGTGTTTCGCCTGGAAAAGGCCTTCAATATCGAAATTCCGCGGGCCGAGTTGTTCCCAGAGGACATCTTGACCAATCCTCAGTATGTGCAAGACGGTAAGGTGACGGCTAACGGGCTCACCGAATTGAAACGACGCATGCCCTTCGCAGACCTTACCAAGTTTGAGTCGAATCCAGCCGTGCAGGAGTTTGGCAACTTGTTAAGCGTGAGCGACATGTGCCGCTACGTGGAGTCCAAGTTGAAGTAGGAATGGGATCGCGATAGAGAAAGAGCCTGCCGATCATGCACTGGTATTGGTTTGATCGTTTTACGGAGTTCGAAAGTGGTCGTGCGGCCACGGCCATCAAGAATGTCTCGCTGGCCGAGGACCACTTGCATGACTACTTTCCAGGCTATCCGGTGATGCCCAATTCGCTGATTCTGGAAGGGATGGCCCAGGTCGCCGGTACCTTGGTCGGCGAGGTCAACGAGTTCGAAGAACGGGTTGTGTTGGCGAAGGTGTCCAACGTGCGGTTTCATGCACTGGCACAGCCGGGGGATACCCTGACTTACAAGGCCACCATCGACAGCCTTGGACCCGATGGGGCTTTTATCGTCGGGACCAGTCATCTCGGAGATCAATTGCAGGCGGAATGCGAGTTTTGTCTCGCGTTCCTGGACGACCGCAACGAGACGCGCGAGCTGTTCAAGCCGGATGATTTTCTGCGGATGCTGCGGGTGTTTCGCCTGTTTGAGGTGGGACGCAACGCGGATGGGTCGCCGCTGCGCATTCCCGAGCGGTTGTTGCGAGCGGAACATGCTTCCAATAGCCAGGCGGTGATGGATCGCGCGGTGAACCGCGATGATAAGTTTTAGACTCGGGATCTGAAAGACCTAGGGTGGTGGCATGCGTCGACGCGTGGTGGTGACCGGCGCGGGTTGTATCAACCCGATGGGACACGATATCGAAACGGTGTGGCAGAATCTGCTCGCTGGTCGCTCCGGCGTGGACTATATCACGATCTTTGATGCCAGCCGATTTCCCACGCGTATTTCGGCCGAAGTCAAAAATTGGAGCGTCGCCGACGTTGGCGAGGACCCCGAAGTGTGGCGGTTCCGTGCACGCCATTCGCGATTTGCCGCGGGTGCAGCCAAACAGGCCATGCGGGCTAGCGGCCTATTGGATACGGCCATTGATCCCGTCTCCTTGGGGGTTTACCTGGGGAGTGGCGAAGGGGGACAAGACTTCGACTCCTTCGCGAAAATGATGGCCGCCGCCATGGATGGTGAGCAATTGGATATCGCCCGCTTCACCCGGGCCGGCATGGAATCGTTGCACCCCATGACCGAGTTGGAGCAGGAGCCCAATATGCCGGCGGGGCATCTGGCCGGTATGTTCAACGCACAGGGGCCTAATGCCAACTGCCTCACCGCCTGCGCCGCCAGCAGCCAGGCCATCGGAGAGGCCACCGAAACCATTCGTCGCGGCGATGCGGAGGTGATGCTCACTGGCGGCACCCATAGCATGATCCATCCGCTGGGGGTGACGGGATTTAGCCTGCTGACGGCCATCTCCACTCGCAATGACGAACCGACCCGCGCCTCGCGCCCCTTCGACCGGGAACGTGACGGCTTCGTGCTGGGAGAAGGCGCGGCCATCCTGGTCCTCGAGGAGCTGGAGCACGCGTTGCGCCGCGACGCGCCGATCCTGGGTGAGATTCTAGGCTACGGGTCCACCGCGGATGCTTACCGAATTACCGATATTCACCCGGAAGGTCGGGGAGCCATCGCGTGCATGCGCATGGCCATTCAGGACGCGGGACTTCAGCCACATGACGTCCACTACGTCAATGCCCATGGCACTAGTACCACCGTTAACGACAAGGTGGAAACGTTGGCCTGCAAGCACGTCTTCGGTTCCGAGGCCGCTAAGGTCCCCATCTCGAGCACGAAGAGCATGATGGGGCACCTGATCGCGGCTGCCGGGGCCACCGAACTCATCGTCTGTCTGATGGCCATCCGCGATGGTGTCCTGCCCCCCACCATCAACCTCGAGAATCCGGATCCCGACTGCGATCTCGATTACGTTCCCAATGTCGCCCGGCAAGCCCGCTGCGACGTGGCCCTCAGCAATAGCTTTGGATTCGGTGGACAAAACGTCTCGTTGGTCGTCGGTCGCTACCGGCCCCATTGAAGATCGACTTACTTAATCGACGATGGGCCCCTTTGATGACCGCTCAGTTGCCAATGCTGGGCGGGTTCTTCATCAGAAAATCGCGCGGTCCACGCACGGTGTAGTACGGATAGTGGACCGCCCCCATCGTCGGACCAGGCGCCAGTCCGCCCACTTGATTGCAATCGGCCCGCGATCGGCCTGCGAGACGCTGAAAAAAGCCGGGACGCGATTGGCCGTCCCCCGCGCCGCCACTGGCATACGCCGAATCCTCTACGGATGCCTGGTATCCGTCCGCGGGCACGCCCTCATCTCCGTGTCCCGACCATACCTCAGCCGAGTTACCTCCGCAGGCCTGGCAACCCGCGTCGCTACCAGCACATTGACCCCCGGGGCAGCCGGAACCGCTATCTGCCAAGTAGTATTTGCCCGGCGTCCGCACGTCCTCCAGCAGGCCCCCCGAAAACGCCCCACGCAGGCCACAGCCGCCGCCCGAGCACGAACAGCCGACCATAGTCGATAACAATATCGCAGCCAACAAGGCAAACGTTCCCCCCCGCATGATGGGCCTATCCTTTCTGTCGGTGCTGAAATGCAGGCCGGTCTCGTGGGCCTGGCGCCCCACAAAAACCTCTGCCAAGCTCTTCATCGGCCGCATAATGGGAGATATTCACACAATCGCTGCGACGTGGAGAATCGCTGCCATTACACGAGTGACAGCGTCTGGTATGCTCCGTACGCTTGCAGTATGCTGGCAGCGGCGGGGCTGAGTCCCGATGGGCCGACCCCGTTTGCTGATCCTGATGACACGTGCGATCCATGAAGGAATAGGAGCCAAACCATGCGTTTGTTGCCCGCACCCGTGATGGGAGAAAGTTCGAGTGCCGCGATTGCTTTGGTCGTTGTCATTGTCGTGGCGGTTTTCGGATTCGTGCTGCTGATCGCATTGCTCGCCTATGGCAAGCTGTGGTTTCAGGCCTACATGTCCGGAGCCGAGGTAGCCCTGGTCAGTCTGATTGGTATGGGCTTTCGGCAGGTCAAGCCACTGGTCATTGTGAATGCGAAGATTATGGCCGCGCAGGCGGGCCTGGATATTGGACGGCGGGCAGGCATTTCCACGTCGCGATTGGAGGCCCATTACTTAGCGGGGGGAAATGTCACGGGAGTGATCCATGCGATTATCGCCGCACATCGCGCGGGTATCGACCTGGACTTTGATCGTGCTTGCGCGATCGACTTGGCCGGCCGTGATGTGATGGACGCCGTGCGCACCAGCGTGCATCCTAAGGTCATCGATTGCCCGGATCCGCAGCGCAGTGGCAAAGCGACACTGAGCGCCATCGCACGCAACGGCGTGGAGTTACGCATTCGGGCCCGGGTTACGGTGCGCACCAACCTGGAACAACTGATCGGTGGCGCGACTGAAGAGACCATCATCGCGCGAGTCGGAGAAGGAATCATCACCTCCATCGGCTCCGCGGATAGCCACCTGGAAGTGCTGGAGAACCCCGATCGGATCTCGCGTGCCGTGTTGGAACGCGGCCTTGATGCCCACACGGCCTTCGAGATCGTGTCGATTGATATCGCGGATATCGACGTCGGTGAAAATATTGGGGCGCGATTGCAGGCCGATCAGGCGGAGGCGGATACACGCGTGGCCCGGGCCCAGGCGGAACAGCGGCGCGCCGAGGCCGTGGCCATGGAGCAAGAGATGAAGGCCAAGGTCGCCGAAAATCGTGCTCGACTGGTCCTGGCCGAGGCGGAGGTTCCGCTGGCGATGGGAGACGCCTTTCGACAAGGAAATCTCTCGCGGCCCGATGCGGCGTCCACCACTTCGGCCCCGTCCACGTCCGCGTAGCTCGGTGCCGCATCCCGCAAGGGCAACATGTTTCCGATTCGCGACGATATCCCCTCTGGCCGTCTCCCCATTGTCAATTGGGTCGTGATTGGTATCTGTGCGGTCGTATTCTTAGCGCAGTGGCAAGAATCCCAACGTCCGGGACCATCGTTGGTGGAACGCTTCGGCATGATACCGGTGCGCGTTCTGCACCCCGACCGGCCTGTCATGATTCCCGACGTTCAAGTCGTGCGCACACCATTCGGCTTACAACAACAGATGGACGAGCGGCTGGCCGCGCCCGCTGCGGTTCCCGACCCCTGGACCCTGCTGACGTGCGTGTTTCTTCACGGTGGTTGGATGCATTTCCTGGGCAATATGTGGTTCCTATTTATTTTTGGGGATAACGTTGAGGATCGATTGGGCCATCTGGGTTACCTGTTGTTCTACTTGGGATGTGGCCTGGCCGCCAGTTTTGCACATTTAGCGACCAACTCCACCTCCAACATGCCCACCATCGGCGCGAGCGGTGCCATCGCGGGAGTGATGGGCGCCTACTTTTACCTGTACCCGCGGGCCTCGGTGCTTACGCTGATACCGATCGTCTTTTATGTCGATGTGATTTCGCTACCGGCGCCGATTTTCTTGGGCATCTGGTTTGTCTTTCAGCTGGTGCAGGGAGTCGTAGCCTCATCGGTTGCTCAAGCCTCAACGGGGGTCGCTTGGTGGGCCCATATTGGAGGCTTTGCTGCCGGCGTGGCAGCCATGATGCTGTTTGCCCAAACGTTTGGCATGGTGGCACGTCCCGCTAAGGAGTCGACATGAAAGCTGCTTTTATTCGTCAGCCTGGTCCGGCTGAGAGCATCGTCTACGGTGATCTGCCGCTGCCGCTGCGTTCCCCCCAACAACTACTGATTCAAGTGACAGCCGCTGCGGTCAACCCGATCGATACCTACATTCGAGGCGGCGCGGTAGCGATGGAATTGCCTCAACCGTTTGTCGTAGGTTGTGACTTCGCCGGCGTGGTCGTTGAGGCCCCCAATGACTCGGCATTTCACGCTGGACAACGCGTTTGGGGGAGCAATCAAGGCATCTTGGGCCGACAAGGTACCTGCTGCGAGACCATTGCGGTCGATCCGTGTTGGGTATACCCCACGCCCGACGAGGTCGCGGACGATGCGGCCGCCGCCGCCGCATTGGTCGGCATTACTGCCCATCTGGGGCTGTTTCGTGATGCCCGGCTGCAGGCAGGCGAAATTGTTTTGGTTCAAGGTGGTACGGGGGGCGTTGGCAACAGCGTTTTGCAGATGGCCAAGGCTGTCGGCGCCAAGGTGATGGCCACAGCGGGTACCGATGAGAAAGTGGCCGCCTGTCTGGAGGCTGGAGCCGATTGGGCCATCAACTATCACGCCGAAGATTTCCTCGATCAGCTCCGTGCCCAGGTCCCGGACGGTGTGGACGTCTGGTGGGAAACATCACGAAATCCAAACTTGGATGGCGCGGTGGCGGCACTGAAACGGCGCGGCCGCATCATCCTCATGGCCGGACGAGACGCCAAGCCACCCTTCCCCGTCGGCCCCTTCTATGTCAAGGAGTGCCGCTTGCTGGGGTTCGTGATGTTCTTGGCAACGGCCGCAGAACAACAACGGGCAGCCGAAGACATGAACCGCTGGCTCGTTGATGGCCGCCTAAGCACCACGATTGGGCGAACGTTTACGCTGGATCAAACGGCTGTCGCGCACCGTCTACAAGAGGACAGTACCATCCACGGGACGGCCACTCTGCAAGGCAAGATCGTGATTCGCCCCTGACCGGCTGGCGACGAACGAGTTAAACAACCTACCGAACTACTTCTTGCGATGGCGGATTCTGGCCCGCATGCGGCGTTTTTTTCGGCCCAGTTTCCGACGGCCTCGGCCCGTTTTCTTAGTTCCCACGAGAAACTTTCTCCCTTAGTCCACAATGCGTGCGATGAATGATTCGGCTCTGAGTGTACCAGGAATCCGTCCCGCTCGAAATGCCCCTTGGCGACCGCTGGCGGGATGTTCGGACGATGGTGGCCCAATGACCGTCAATCGAACAATGCGATGGCCCGGCCAGGGCCACCGTGGCACCCCTGGATCTTAATGGGGGCAAACAGAAAATAGGCGTTTTTGGGAATTTGTCCCACTTGTGTAAGAAATTCCACACCCACCATGCCCTTGGTTCCCAGTATCCAATAGGTCATGAGCGCACGGCGCGGATCCACGCCCCCCAGCGTGGGCGCGTCGGTGGCCACGCAGCGAATTCCCTTAGCGGCGAGACCGGCAATCACCTCGGGGCCGGGCGCTGGCCAACCTTCCGCGCGGCCATTGAGCGGATCTTTCCAACAGCCACTCCCGTCTGGCAGGGGACGGAAGTGACGGTCGACGTGCCCCGTGTGAAAAATGACCACGTCGCCCGCCTTGAGTGGTCCCTGTTGCTGCTCTGCCCGGGCAATATCCGCCATGGTGATCGCCGGCGATTGCGGCCAAGATTTCGGTTGGGTCGATCCGACCAAATGTCGCACGTCGATTACCCGAGCGGGACCACAGGTCTGCTGAATGGGTACCTGTTCCGTTGTCGTGTCGCTGGTACCACGCGGGCCGAATTCGCGTTCATATTCAGCGAGCCACGCCTGCACTTCGGGGCTATATTCGTCGTTGGAAAAACCAGGGCTGGGCAGCGCGTAGGCGGGGGGTACCAAATGCGTCCCAACGTGGCTATCCATCATGTGCGTGTGGTGGTAGGCCCCGGTGCCCTTCGCATACGCGAAATCGACCTTAATAAATGGATGTCGATGATTGCCGATCCCGATGCCGGGCGAGACAACCGGCAGGTCGGGCGACAGGACAACCGACAGGTCGACCGCGTGGTGTTCGCGCGCCGACTTGATCAATCGCTGGGAGAGCGGGCCAGGCATGATGGCAAACGCCCGCGCTTCGCCGTAGGGTGCCTGAGTGTAACGAGGCCCCATGGAACAATAGAGCGCACCCGTAGGCGGAAGCGTCTGCAGGCCCGTCGCGCCTTCGGTAAAAATCATCCCGTGCTTCAGACCAGCCAAGTGCGTGGGTTCACCCAAATTCGGTCGCGGCCCAATCGAGGGACTGTCCAACCCCACGTGTTTGACTCCCTGCTTGCCGAGTGCATCCATACAGGGAGGATCGGGACCTGGCCATGCTGGTGCCATGTTCGCCAGCGGATCGGCTAGGAATCGCCGCCCCTCCGGAAAGGGCCGATAATAGCGATCGGTGTAACCGCTGCGCATCAAGACGACATCGCCGGCGCCCAACCGTCGGTGCTGTTGTTCCCATTGCTGAACGCGGTCCGTCCCAATCAGGGGACTATGTCCATCGGGTGCTTTGTTCAAGAGATTTTGAACATCGATCACACACGCCTCGCCGCACAATTGCCACGCGGGTACTTTATCCGTGAACATGTCTCCTAACGGATCCGCGCCGGGCAATCCCGATTCAGGACGCGGGATCGAATGGGGCGGCACGTCGATCTGCGTCCCCGTGTTGCCATCGACGGTCAAGATATCCACGTTGTAGGCGGATGCCCGACCGATGTGCCGAAAGTGCTTGATCTGTACGGGCGGGAAATCCTCTGGCCAGGTACACGGATACGATTCGTTGACCATCAACGACAAATCCACGAAGGTTGGCGAATCGTCGCACCAGCCGAATTGGGCGAACAAGGTTAGCACCACCCATGCGAGTCCCATGCAAGGTTTCATGGCCGTGAATCCTATTGCGCTGATCGCTGTCGCCGCCGCGTCAGCGATGCTTGTGATGAAGAGAGCCCCTGGTTAAGGTATCCAGGTGCTCCGTTACGGTCAAGTGGCAGCCATCAGCGATCCGTCAAATACAGCAGCATGCCCAAGGCTACCGAGGCCCCCAGGGTCACGACCATGCCACGTTTCCAGTAGAACGTCAACAGGCAGGCCAACATGCCAATGGACAGCGAACGAAGATGCAGCGTCGACCATTGAGGTACGCTCAAATGCAAAGGTCCCCAGTGTTGGGTATGGATCTCGGCAAACAGGGTGTGCATCGCGAACCAGACCGCCAGATGCGCGACAACCCCCAAAACGGTCGCCGTGATCGTAGCCAGTGCCGCGCGGAACCAACGATTTTGGCGGCACCACTCCACGTAGGGTGCACCCAAAAAAATCCAAACAAAACAGGGTACAAACGTGACCCAGGTCGTCATCACGGCGCCGGCCACACCGGCAACCCACGGATCGAATGGGCCGGGACGGCGGAAAGCGCCTAAGAAGCCGACGAATTGCACCACCATGATGAGGGGGCCAGGCGTTGATTCCGCGAGCCCCAGGCCATCCAGCATTTCGCCGGGATCCAGCCAGCCATATTTCTCCACCGCCTGCTGGCCGATGTAGGCCAGCACCGAATACGCACCACCAAACGTTACAACCGCCGCCTTGCTAAAGAACAATCCCTCTTGGACCAAAATCGAGTCGCTACCCAGCCACAGGGAAGCCACTACCAGCGGGCCGAACCATAGAACTCCCCCCACAACGATTATCTTCAAGCTGCGGATCAGCGAGGGTTGAATCGCATGGTGGTCGGCGATCGGGGACCCCGACGATACCGATCGATCGTGTCCGTCGGCAAGGTGGCCGGACTTTGGCCGGGGCCCCAACAGGGCCGGAGCGTATTGCTCCATGAAAATGCCAAGTAATCCAGCGCACGCGATTAATATGGGAAACGGAATATGAAGCAAGAAGATGGCGATGAACGACGCCACCGAGAGCCAAATCAACAGACGCCGGTTTAGAATCCGACGGCTGATGCGCAAGACCGCCTCAAAAACAATAGCCATTACAGCCGGCTTGAGTCCGAAGAACAGGGCCTGTAACAACTCGGTATCTTGGAAATACGCGTATGCGAAACTCAAAATCAGCATGGAAACAAAACCGGGAAGCACGAAGAGTGTGCCAGCCATCAGGCCGCCCCAAGTACCGTGCATGAGCCAGCCAATGTACACGGCCAGTTGCTGCGCTTCTGGACCAGGGAGCAACATGCAGTAATTCAGCGCGTGCAAGAACCGTTCCTCGCCCACCCAACGCTTTTCGTCCACCAGAATCCGATGCATCACCGCAATCTGTCCGGCGGGACCTCCAAAGCTCAGGGCCGCCACGCGGCACCAAGTGGCGAAGGCCTGCGACCAGGCAACGGGGGGCGCCGTTTCAGGCGATGCGGCCGTGCGTTGCTTCATCCGAACCTCCCTCAAAGTCCACCGGAAACTTACCCAGTGGCCAGACGCTGCAAGGCGGTTGGCAGCAATCGACTCGAAAATAGGCAGAACGAAAACTCCCGGCTCGTCAACTGACGGTCCGTGCGGGCCTGATCCGTCAGCTCTTGAAGTTGCTCGAGCATCTGCTGCCGCTGGGGAGCCACCCATGCTCGCAGCTGACTATTGATCGCCTGCATGGCTTCGTGCCTCACCGAGGCTTCTTCTCGCGAGGCTGCCGCTGGCGCCTGGATCCATTCCCTTTTCTGTGCCAGGAGCGGGCCGGCAACCTCCGTGGGAACGGCCACCCCATCCAGGTGGCGTTCGGGATGATACCACAGATCACGCAATTGATGGCCAGCGGAGCGCAGTTCGTCTGGACCGACGGGGTTCGCAGTCAGTGGCAGACGAAACGTCGCGGAAAGCGTGACGAACCGGGGGCCTGGGCAACCAAATAGTCGAGCCATCAATTGGTCGGTGATCTCGTCGTATTTTGCGCCACCAATACCATGCAGGAATAGGTCGCTGAGCACGAGACGAAGATACATCGTGGTCACAATGGCGCGCGGGCGCAAAATCACACCATCCCGTACACGCCAGTCGCGTAGCTGTGCCACGGCGCTCGATGCATCTCCCGTTTCGCTCAGCGATAAGGTCTGTTCACACACGGTAGCTGGGACTCGCCCGTGTTCATTCGGAGATTCGGCCCCACCCGCGCGCAATCGGACCTGTCCACTCCGCGTTTGCACAAACAAGGGCCGACGTTGTGGGTCGGACGAGGACCAAATCCAAAAGGGTGCTTCCCGCCAACCATCCTGCTCTGCCAGGTCGGGGACCGGGTGACTGCGACTGCGCAGGCTGTTTGCCGAGCGGTAGGACCGCAGGGCCTCGTTGTACTCGTGGTGGACAATGGGGAGTCGTCCCAGCAGGTGGGCGGCGAAACGACGGAAGGCATCCGTATCGCAGAGGTGGCTCATCGGAACTTCATAGGTTTGCAGCCCCCAATGCTGCTCAAGCACATGACGCGCCTCGGCCAATGCCTGTCCCAGACGAGCCCCACGTTGGCACGCAGCCTGGGCCGCGGGCCACATGGTCTCGATCAGTGGATCACGAATCCACGGTTGGACCCCCCTCCGAACTTGCTCCCCCAAGGCGGTGAACCGCTGCGGGTCGAGGATCAGGCGATTTTCGTGCGGTAGGGCCGGCGCGGTTTGATCGTACGGCACCGTCGTTACTTGGGGTTGCGCAGGTGTGCCTGCGGGAACGTGAAGTGCCGGTTCACGCTGCATGTCATGATCGATCAACACATGGATGGGCACCGCGCGCAGATCCTGCGCCAATTGATGCAGAGCAAAGTGCTTGAACCACACGCCTGGATGAACCAACTCAGGCTGATGGCCGCTCATGATTATTGGCGATGCACCATGGAGGTCGCACGGCGCGCTGACGTCGCGATAGGCCGATGTGTACGCTCCGGCCAAGCGGGCAATTTCAGCACGCGCTTCACGGCGCAGGTCGTGCAACGATTGGCCGTGCACGTCGTGGGATTCGGCAATCTGTAGCAATTGCCGGTTGGTGCGTAAAACGTCAACCGCCGTGGCTAACGGCGGATCACAAAGCGCTTCGCCGTGCCGAGTGGGCGCTCGTAGTCGCCGTGCGGGCTCTGGTGATTCATTGCGCAACATCGTCGATCGATTGCGTTCCCCGTGGTTTCGCAGGCAAGAGTGTCGAGGGTATTAGCTTGCCGGCCTGCGGGCTGCGGTCCATGACCTGCCGGTAATATTCCAGCCGTGTATTCGCGTCGTCCAGAGCGCCTCCAAACGACCGCTTCTCGTCCAGGTAGATCAGGGGAACTGGAAGTTCCAGGATTTTCAGACCCGCGTGCGCCGCGCGGACCCACAACTCCAGCGGCATGCCATATCCCGGCTCGACGGCCATGAGCTGCGGCAGGCAGGACACGCGGTAGGCTTTGAATCCACAAAAAGTATCCGTCAACGATAGACCCAGGCGCTCATTCACCTCGGCGGTAATCTGCTGATTGATCTTCCGCCGCTGTTCAGGAGGCTGGCTGGCCCCGGGCATCACCTGCAAATATCGGCTCCCGGACACGATGTCGACGTGACGACAGGCTTCCACAAATTGCGGGATGAGTTGGGGCTCGTGTTGTCCATCGCAATCGATCGTTACCAGGACATCGAATTCTGGCGAATGGTCCACGGCATATTGAAACGCGGTGGCCAGCGCGGCGCCGTATCCTCGATTCGTGGCATGTTGGATGAGGCGTATGTCGTCGCGTCGGGACAATCGGGAACTCGTGCCGTCGTCGGATCCGTCGTCCACCACGAGGATCTCGGAGCTGTACCTTCGGACCTGGTCCAAGACCGCATCGACCGTATTCACTTCGTTGTAAACGGGAAGTGCCGTGAGGTATCTTGTTGTCATGGATACGGCCACCCCGGTTAAACCTGCCAGAGTGGGTCGGCCTCCTGTTCGCTACACCAGACGCTCAACCCAGAGAATTGCTCGGCCAGCCTCTCTGCTAGCCACTCTAGGGCAAACCGCTCGCTGGCGAAGTGTCCACATAACAACAGATTCACTCCAAGGGCGATGGCTTCGAGGCACGTGTGGAAATTGGTTTCGCCCAAAATCATGGTGTCGCAGTTGGTGTCTCGCGCGGCCGTTAGGAGCGTCCCGGCACTGCCACAGCCGATCGCCACTCGATGAACCCAGCGATCACGCACCCCCACGGCTTCCATGTGATCGATGCCAAGCCGTTTCTTCAGGCGACTTGCCAATTCAACAAAAGGGACCGGCTGCGGTAGCGTGCCCCAACGGCCGCTCCCCAATCCCTGGGCATCACGGTCGCAGGGGATCAGCGGTTGTATTTCCTGGAGTCCCAGCCCCTCGGCCAATTGCTGATTGATGCCATGCGCGGCCGAGTCAAAGGCCGTGTGCGAACTGTAGACGGCTATATCGTGTTGCGCCAGATCCAAGAGCAGCCGGCCCGTGGTCGATTCGTCGGTGATGCGGTTGATGGGACGGAAGGGGAGGGGGTGGTGGACCACCACTAGCTGAGCCTGCCGGTCCACGGCCTCCGCGACCGCTGCGGGGGTCAAGGTGAGGCAGGTCATGACCGACGCCACCATTCGCTGCTGCCGGCCGACCAATAGACCCACGTTGTCCCAAGCTTCCGCCAGGTGGAGCGGGGCCAACTGGCCCAGGAATTGGCTGATTTCTTGTAGCGTCGACATGCGGGCCGGTCCTCTCGTGTCTGATCCGCCATGGTAACTGGCCGACTCCGCCTCCACCATCCTCAATCACCCGATCTGGCTCCCTCCCCGTTGCGGCTCGTTGTACCACTTATCGAATTCGATTGAACTGTCAACGACGCACCGATATTGACTCTGAGGGGCAAAGCCCCGCTGTTTGCCTAGCCCAGTCCATCGGACTGGGTAAGAGGAAATCCGGGAACCGATAGGGCCAACGGCCCGGCCCTTTGCTTGGGGAATCTACAAACGGTCGGGCCCTTGGCCCTGATGATCGACCGGCAACAACTTCCCAGGCATTCTGCCTGGGCTGTGCAAACGGATGGGCCGTTGGCCCGGAAACGACCGATACGGCGGTGCCCAACGGGCAACGCGGCTGACTTATGTGGTACGATCAGGGCTTTGCTTTAGATCGAGTATACTGGCGGCATGTTTCGGGCAAGGCAGCAATTAGGCAAGTATCGCATCGAGCGCAAGTTGGATGAGGGGGGCTTTGCGGCCGTCTTTCGCGCGATGGATACCATTGAGGGGACGCGCGTGGCGCTCAAGGTCCCTCATGCGCATCTCGTCAACGAATCGCTGCTGAATGATTTTCGCCACGAGGTGCGTTTAGCGGCCAAGATGGATCACCCCAATATCCTTCCGCTCCGCAATGCCAGCACGATCGAGGGTCATTTTGTGGTCGCCTTCGCGCTCGGCGATCGAACGCTCGATGATCGAATGGCCAATCGCATGTCGGTCGAGACGGCCTTGGATTTTGCCCAGCAAATGCTCGCCGGCGTGGCCTATGCACATGCGCACCGAATCATTCACTGTGATATCAAGCCCGGCAACATGATTCTGTTTGCCGATCAGCGACTCAGGCTGACTGATTTTGGCATCGCCCGCGTCGCGTTGCGAACGGTGCGTGCCTCGGGATCGGGTACCATGGGATACATGGCACCCGAACAGGCCATGGGACGCCTATCGTTCCGCTCCGATGTGTTTTCGTTGGGATTGATTCTGTACCGAATGTTCACCGGCCATCTGCCCGAATGGCCCTACGATTGGCCCCCCGCCGGCTTTCAGCGCTTGCGCAACAAAGTGCATGCGGAATTGATTCAATTGATCCAACGTGCGATTGAACCAGATCCCAAGAAGCGATTTACCGACGCCGGGCAGATGTTGAGCGCGTTCCTGCGGGCCAAGCCCAAAACGCTCCGCGATTTACAGGCCAAACGAAAACCAGCCGAGAAGAGGACCACGCGCGACTGGCGCGAAATCCGCTATCACCAGTTTCAACGCCAATTCGGCAGCCAATTGGCCACGCACGATCGCTGCCGTCAATGCCGCGGCCCGGTTTCCGAGACCATGCATGCCTGCCCCTGGTGCGGACGCAAACGCCACGTGGCTGAAGGAAAGACCACGTTTCCCCTACAATGTCGACGCTGCCGACGCGGCATGAAATTGGATTGGTCGTATTGCCCCTGGTGTTTTGGACCGGGGTACGAGCCCTACCAGCAGCGCAAGTACCGAGATCGACGCTACCAGGCCCGCTGTGAAAACGCCCGTTGCCCCCGCGGAGACCTGATGCCCTACATGAAATATTGCCCTTGGTGTCGCCAGAAGGTCCAGCGAAAATGGAAAATTCCAGGATGCAAGGATCGGTGCCAACGCTGTAGCTGGGGATTCCTCAAGTCGTTCTGGACGTATTGCCCATGGTGCGGAAAACGGGGGACCGCCCCCTAGTCGAAATCCTACAGTTACAACCCTCAGTTACAACTCAGACTTAGGCCCAATGAATGGGCTGGTGGTGGCGGATCATGTCGAGCGAACGGATGCCACAGACGCAATTGTATCTCGATGAAGACATGGATGTTGGGCAAGTGCTCGCCCTGCCTCAAGGGGAAATCGCGATTTATTGTGCGCGTTGTCCCGGCAGCAGCAGCGCCAACGAAGATGCGGCAGGCTTATTGCCAGTGAACGAACAGGCGTTGGTGCTGGTTGTGGCCGACGGGCTGGGAGGCGCGGTAGCCGGCGCTCGAGCGGCCAAAGTGGCGATCGGCTCGCTCCAGGAGGCTTTGCGCCCCGCCACGGACGACCAGTTGCTGCTCCGCAGTGCAATTATCAACGGCATTGAAGAAGCCAACCAGGCCGTGCGATCCCATGGCACCGGTATGGCCACCACCTTGGCCGCCGTGGAGGTCTATGGGCGCACCATTCGCCCCTACCACGTTGGCGACAGCATGGTAATGGTCGTGGGCCAACGAGGAAAAATCAAGCTACAAACGGTGTCACACTCGCCCGTTGGTTATGCCATTGAAGCGGGCGTGTTGGACGAAGCCGAAGCCATGCACCACGAAGATCGCCATCTGGTGTCCAATTATATCGGCAACCCCTCCATGCGAATCGAAGTCGGATCGGCACTCAATCTGGCGGATCGAGACACCGTGCTCCTCGCCAGCGACGGGCTGTTCGATAACCTTCGATTGGATGAGATCGTGCAGACCATTCGCAAGGGACCGTTGCGACTCGCCGTGTCGACCTTGGCCCGCGCAGCACGACAACGCATGGAAACCCCTAGCCAGAATCAGCCCTCCAAGCCCGACGATTTGACCATCGTCCTCTTTCGGCCGCCGGCCGCCATGCGGTCCACCAGCCGAAGATCCGCGAATCGCCGATCCGGCCGTTCGTCCGATGGTGACGAGTAGGGCGATTTCACCTATTTTTCTGGGGCCTATCGCAACCCCTGGCCACTGGATCCGATTGCGTGGCGCCTACCGGTCAACTAGGATAGATCAGGTGCCTGCCCCCGATCGACCCGACCGTGGGCGCGGCGATTGTAACTAGAATTGGGAGCTTCAGAATACCATGCCCGCTCAATCCACCCGCCGTTGGCTGCGACTCTTGGTCACCAGTTCGGCCATGTGCTCGGTCAGTATTACGCCGACCATGGCCGCCCATTGCTGTGGCGGCGGTCTGGCAGTCTCCGCCCTGCCGGCCATTCGTCATCACGCGCTACGCGTGATAACACCACCCTACGTCCGCTGCGGCACCGGACCCGTTTGGTACAGCAGCCCGGCGCCAACAACATGGCACAGCGGGCCGACCTGCTGCGGACCAACCGTTGTAACTTCCGTAGATTTCTGGTGTGATGGCTGCACATCAAGTTGTGCCAACTGTGGTTCCGCGACCTGCGACGGCTGCCTGGGTGAGGTTGTGGGCGAGGTGGTAAGTGGCGGTTGTGCCCATTGCCAAGTCAGTGAGGGTGTTGCCAGCGAAGCCACCGTAATGGACGGCGTTGTGGTGGAAGACACGTTGAGCCACGAACATTCAACAATGGACGAAGTGCCTGCTGCTCCGGCAGTTGAAGAAGCCATAGGCGATGCGCCGCTGCTGCACGAATCCGAATCCCCCAAGGTGGCCCCCACACCGAGCACAGACAAGTCCGCCGTTCAACCGGCCACGGGTGAAGCCGCAGATGCACCGCTTACCGAACCAAAGTCCAACGCTTCTGAAGAAAGCGATCTATTTGACGACAATAGTGGTGACTCGGTTGCACCCGCAGAAGAAATGCCCTCGGGGGGCGCGGCGGACGTGCCACCCCTGCCGGAACCTGCCGCACCGGCTCCTGACAACAGTAGCCCCGACGCTGGTGATGGCGATGAGTTGTTTGACGACGCGGATTCCACCGATGCGGGATCCCCTGCGGAACCCAGCACGGATTCGGCCGCACCTGGCACCAATGATACCCTGCCCGCAGGCACGGAAACGCCCCTCCCGGCTGGAGAAGAATCGCCGACGGCTGATGGCGACCTGAATCCGTTTGGACGCATTTCGACACCGGCCCGCTGGTACGTGGTTTCGGCCACTCCAGGAAAGGCGGGGCAAGCGCCTGCCATGCGGGCCTGGACCGATAACACGGGCAGGTTTCGCACCGAAGGCCGCTTGGTTGGAGTGACGAACGGCTACGTGCGTCTCCTGAAGGCCAACCAACGTTATTCAACGGTGCCCGTGCAGCGGCTCAGCAGCAGCGACTTGGACTATGTGCGTTTGCACATTTCCCATTTGGTTGCCGCAGATGGCAAATCAGACGGCCAGCAGCCGGTCGTGCGCGTGACGTCCTCGCAGTCCGTTCAGCGATAGCAGTTGCGGATTGCCGTGCAGGAACGGCTGAGGATTTACAGAGTTGCCCTTTTCTTGGAATCTAACAAGTTCCTGGGGCACTCCGACCGATAATGGCTGCGCCGTACAAGTCGTCCGTCGTGGTCTCGGGTTCGGAGCAGGTTGGCATGGACGCCACAGCAATCACAGCCGTCGTGCCGTTGGCCACCCAAGCCGTTCGACAGACGGGCGGAGCGATCGCCGGTGGCGTGCAGCGGTCGCTTGAGTTCATGCAGACCTTGCTGGCACCGAAGACCAAGGTGCCGACGAGCGATTCGGCGGCGCTCGGTGACGATGTGAACCGCTGGACATTTGCAATTCGCCAGGGTCGAGTGGTTGCTAGCGAGAGCCAAGAGCAATCGCCTGCGGCCGCAGAACTAGCGAGCATGGCCCGCGAGCAACTGCAAGAGTTTCATGACCTATTGCAGCGACGCTGGTCAACACACCCGGAAGATGACGGTCAACCGGTTTCGATCAAGTGGGACGCATTTGGCGACCCAGTTGCCTCGGGCGGACCGAGCAGCGCGGCGGCACTGAATGACCTTCTCGCAGACGACCCAGAATTGCGGGCCGCGTTCGCACAGTTGACGTCCACCTTTCAACAGCTGCAACAACGGCGGACCATGCCGGCCGCTGCCGGACGCCCGGTTCCCCCCGGCCTCGAGGCGAGCTTGGAGCGATCTTCGCCGGCGGGTGTTCAGTTGTTTCTATCAGGCGATGCGGCGACCGTGATCGTGGGACACTGATTATTTCCGGCGTTCCCTCATCTGCACGGCGCACTTTCGTCTGTGCACCGCGCTCTGTCGCCTGCGTCTCAGCGTCTCTGCGTGAAATCGGCCCCCCTCGCATAACGAACATGCCCACATTGGCAAGGGAAAAATTTGGCACGCAGAGCCGCAGAGGAGAGAGCGCGCACGTAGGGAATCATTTCGCCAGGACCGCGATGATGCGATCGGCCGCCATTTGGCCACTGTGGATACATTGGGGGATGCCAACTCCAGAATACGCGTTGCCGGCCAGTTCCAGCCCGGGATGGTGGCTCAGCGTGTCGCGAATTTTTTGCACTCGCTGTTGGTGTCCCAGTTCGTACTGAGGCGTCCGTTGTCGCCAGCGAATCACAGTCGCGAATTGGGGGGAACCGGTGAAGCCGAGTAACGGTCGCAGCTGGTTCAGGGTTAGTTGTTGCAATTCCTCATCCGTCAGTTCGACGAGGTGTTCACGCCCAGCACCGCCGACAAACGCTCGCAAGAGCACATCGTCTTGGGGGGCACGGCCAGGAAATTTCTGGCTGGAGAAACTAATCGCGACGAGGGGAAGGCCTTCCGCAGAAGGGATGACCAGCCCAAAGGCATCCAGAGGATGAGTGAATTGGGAGCGTTGGGCGCCAATGGCCACAATGGCGATGCTGGTGTAACGAATGTCACGGAGTTGATTTGCGAGTTGGTCGTCCATGTTGTCGACGACGTTGGCCGCTGCTGGGGCGGGGAGGGCCAGGATCACAGCGTCGTAATCGTGCCAGGTTCCATTCTCCATGCCGATTTGCCACGGGCCGTTGGGTAGCCGGCGGATCTGCTGAACACGGCGGCTCACGCGAATCGTATTGTCTGGAAGGCGGGCTTCGATGGCATCGCATAATGTTCGCATGCCGCTACGGAGAGTTAGAAATAATCGATAGCGTGCCCCCGATCGTTCTCGATCCTGTGGAGCGGTTGCCGGTTCAACACGCCGCTGCAAGCCGCGGGCAATACTGCCGTACTTCTGTTCCAAGTGCACAAATTGAGGGAGCGCAGCGGCCACGCTGAGTTTTTGAGGATCGGACGAGTAAATACCCGCGACGAGGGGCTCCACCAGCCATTGGAAGGCTTCCCGGCCGACGCGTCGTGTCGCAAATTGTTCTAGTGTCTCCTCGCAACCATCACGCCGTGGCCGCACAAACGGCTCGCACATCAATCGTAACCTGCCTGGGATGGTGAGCAGCGGGCTGCGCAAGACGGGCCACCATTGTGTGGCACCCATCAGGTAAAATCCGCCGGGAATGGGGTGGAGGACTCCATCGCGAACGACCAATGCCCGCTGGTTTTCCTGGGCCGTGCCGATCAGCTGTTGTTCCAAGCCCATGTGGACGGCCAGATCTTGCCCCCAGGGACTGTCAGGCCCGGACAAAAAATTGTCCGGGCCGTGCTCAAGCAGATATCCCTCGCGGCTTGTTGTCCTCAACACGCCTCCGGTGCGATCGTCCGCCTCCCACAGTGTCACGGCGATGGGGGCTGGACATTCGGCCAGACGCAGGGCCGCTGATAGGCCCGTGATTCCGCCACCCACGACGGCTACACGACGTTTGGCCAGTCCCCCAGTGTTCATCGAAATGCATCCTGTGTGCCAATCGTGCGCAAGTCAAGTATTGTGCCTGTTATGATATCGTATATCCTATCGGTGTCGGCGGGATGTCCCGGCCAGCAGAAGGAGGGCCGGCGACAGTTGTGCACGAAGGAGGTCGGTGGTGTATATCGGATCAACGTTTGTCGAGGATAGTTTTGCGGAGGCATTTTCCATGCGCTACACCAGGATTCTGGTGACGGCGCATGATTCCCACTGGCTTGAGGCGGCCGTACGTGAATTCAGCGGGTACGCATCGTCCGTGATTGCCTGCGACCTTGAAATCGGTGTGGAGAGACGCATCTTGGACGAGGAGTCCCCCGATGGCCGTCCTGGGGTCGCTTTATTGGCATTCGGATTTTCGGCGGATGCCATTGCAGGCGCGTTGTCCAACCGAATTGGCCAATGCGTGATGACCTGCGCGACCACGGCCGTTTTTGACGGCCTACCGCTGGCTGAGACGCGGATTCCGCTGGGGAAACACCTGCGTTTCTTTGGCGATGGTTATCAGAAGAGTAAGCAAGTTGGCGGCCGTCGGTACTGGCGCATTCCTGTCATGGACGGTGAATTCCTAGTGGAAGATGATGCCGGGGCTGCCAAGGGGGTGGCTGGTGGTAACATCATCATTCAAGCCGACAGCCAGGTCGCCGCGCTCGACGCGGCCAGGCGGGCGGTCGCGAGCGTGCAAGAGTTGCCCGGTGTGATCCTGCCGTTTCCAGGGGGCGTGGCCCGGAGCGGTAGCAAAGTGGGGTCGCGATACAAGAAATTAAAAGCGTCCACGGCCGACGCGTTTTGCCCATCCCTGCGCGGTCGCGTGCCAACTCGCTTAGTTGACGGAGCTCAGTGCGCGTTGGAGGTCGTGATGGATGGTGTGGACGAGAAGGCCGTTGGCGGTGCCATGCGGGCGGCCGTCGAGGCGGCCGCCGGGACCGGTGTGGTCGCAGTGACTGCCGGCAATTATGGCGGAAAGTTGGGGAAATTCCACTTTCCGCTGCGCCGCCTTTGGGATGCGAAGACCGAATAACGGCACGGCGCTTGCCCCGTGTTGCCTGCAGGCAACATGATCCTTTCTCTGCGTTGCCGACGGGCCACATAATCGCTGCCCAACGAACTGCATTTGACCCGCTGCCATTTTCGACGTAGATATTCAATAGAGATCCATGCCAACAAGATCCCTACGATCCATTGGGTGAATATCCGATGGACAGCATTTTGACCGTTGTCCGCGATCTTTCCCCTGTTGTTCTCCACGCCTTCGCGATTGAGGTGTTGGGGCGCTTAAGTCAGCGACACGGATACACGTCGTTTAGCATAAGCCAACGGCCGTTCTGCAAAGAACGGCCGTTGGCGTTTTTATCCGTTGGCGTAGTGCGCAGACTCCGGTGGATCCTGGGGTCGTTCCGCCAGTCCCGTGTCAACGCACGGGGTTCGCACCGTCACGCGCGGCGGCCCGCGCCGGCCGTCCTGTGCGGGCGCCGGTCCCCGGATCGGAGGGCGCGCCGAGCATTTCGGTGAGCTTTTTCTCTAATTGGGGACCGCGGACATGCAGCGCGGCGACGTTTCCTTGCCGATCCACCAACACGATAAACGGGATCGCCTCCACGCCGCAGCGCACTGCATTGGGGTTCTCAAACCCAGTCTTATCACCCGCGCTGAAGACAGTCGCCCACGGCAACTGCTGCGAGCTTAAGAAGTTCTGGACCTTCTGGGGATCATCATCCAGATTGATGCCTACGACCTCAAACCCCTGAGCGCGAAACTTTTCGAAATTCTTCCGAATATTGGGCAACTCGTTAAGACAGGGGCCGCACCAAGTGGCCCAGAAATCGACTAGGACAACTTTGCCGCGATAGTCGTTCCAAGTGAATGGTGTTCCGTCGGCCATGACGCCTTCGATGGGAAACGGTTTTCCAACGAGTCCAATTCGTTTGGCTGCCGAGGCAATGGCTGCCGCGCCTTCCTTTTTGAGCTGGGCATCCGGCAACTGCTTATAGGCGGCTGAGGCCATGCCATATACCTTTTTAGCGGCGTCCAGATAGCCCGAGAATTCGAGCAACTGTGCGCCTTCCATCACGGCTGCCAAACGGTCTCCGCTGGGCGCTGCACCCGAGAGCATGCGCTGTATTTCCTTCAGCAGGGTCGGAATCGCATCCTTTTCATCCTGCAGCACGGCGGCCAATTTTTCCTGATAGGAAATCAATTCGGCATGGTCCGCGTATGTCAGGGACTTCTCGACCAATTGTGGATCGGGATGGTCCTTGTATGCGGCGGTTGTTTTCATTAGGACGTCAATGGACTGTTGAGCATGCCCGGCCTGTTCCAGTACACCAGCCGCTTGGCCTGCGGCCGCCAAAATTTCCTCGCCTCGATCGGGTGCGGCCAACAGTGTCTGAACAGCCTCCACGATCGGGGCCGGATTCTCGCCGGGGTTCTTCATGAATCGATCAAGACGCAACTGAAACGAGCCCACTTGCCCCAATGACCGCAGCGATGGCGTGCTGCTCTTCAACAGGGACTGCGCGTATTTCTCGCAGTTGGCCTCCGCGTTGGGCTGTTCAAGCATGGCCATGGCACGCAGCGATTCCAGTTTGGTCTCCACGGCCGCGCGCAAGTACTTTTCTTCTGGTTTGGCGGTAATGATCTTCTCTGCTGCCAACAAGCGCGCTTGCATGATGCGTCCAATATCCTGCATGCGTTCTTGCTCGTTGGCTCCACGAGGATTTTGCTGAGCTAGTTGATTGATGAATGCCAACAACTGCTCGGGTGTGCCCTCAGGGACCTGATAGTCTCCGCTGGGCGTGACGGTCGGTTGAACGCCGGCCGGCGAGCGTTGCGCGACGCGCAATTCCGGCTGATCGGGACGCCCTTCGTCGGCAGCTTCAGGTACTGCGGCATCCGCATCATCAGGAACCGCCGGCGGAAGGCCGGCCGTCTCGGCGTCCCGGTCCGAGCTGGATTCGGGTTCCAACTGGCTGCTCTGCGAGCTGACCGGTTGCGAGGAATCGCCACATCCCACAAGAGATGCCACCATCCCAGCGATAGTCGTTCCCAACACCAAGCATGGCAGCGAATTTGTCATGCGATTCGACGTAAGCGTCATCGATCCGTCCTTATGGAAAAAAGTCATCCCGTCCATTAGTTCTCGGCGTCGGCCGTCCGAGGTCGCTCACATTTTAGCGCCTCAAACCTGCCACGGGCACCCCAAAACTCGAGAAAATGCTAGCAGTTTTGGTCCCCACACCGCGGCGTCTTATCGTGCGGTGGGCCGAGATTGTCAAGATGAATTCTACCGTTGAGGTTCTTGACCACAACAAAGGCCGCCACGGCCATGATGTCGAGGGCGATGGCTCGTCCACAAGTCCATACACCAGAAGCGGAACGGCAAAGAGCGCGCCACCGCCACCAGTCAGCCCCAGCGCGAGACCAACCATCGCGCCAAAGATTATGGTGAGCCACAGCATCGGAGGCCTCCGTCACTTCGTACAGGCCGTACCGCAGGTGGTGGATACGTCATCGGACGGAGCTGATTCGGTGGGTAGGCTGGAAGCAATCCACGCCTTGATCCCTCCGACAAGATCAACGACGTTGGTCCAACCCGCGTCGCCCAACAAGCTCGCAGCAATTGCCGAGCGGTAGCCCCCTTCACAGTGAACCACGACCGAGCGGTCCCGAGGCACTTCGGCCAACCGTTCTTGCAACTCAGTCAAGGGAATATTGTGGCTACAAGCCAGATGTCCGGATAGCCATTCTTTCTTGGAGCGAACATCGATTACGAACGGACTCGGTTGCTCGGCCAATCGTCCCGCTAGTGCATGTGCGGTGATCCTGGCGATTGCCCGGATCAGTTCAGGCCGATTTTCAAGTGCTGCCATACCGCCTGCGAGGTAGCCCACGACATTGTCGAAGCCAATGCGACCCAGCCGCATCACCGCCTCTTCTTCGCTCCCCGGCTCAGCAATCACTACGATCGGCCGGTCGTGGCCGAGAATCGCCCCGCACCAAGTGGCATACTTTCCTTTGAAGCCGATGTTGAGTGCACCGGCGAAATGCACACCCTCGAAATCGACCGCTTCGCGGACGTCGACCACTTGCGCCTGCTGGTTCTTCGACTGCAATACATCATCGACGCTCAGCGCTTTCAGCGACCTGCTGAGCGTTAACTCCAAGTCGGGGCGTTCTTGTCGATTTTTGATGGCGTCGTATACGAAATATTCTGGTGCCTCCGGCTGGTCACTGGTCACAAGCTGCTTGAATTCAGGGAGACTCATAGGTTGTAGCGAGTAGTTGAATCGCTTTTGCTCGCCGATCGTCGAGACGGTTTCCGTGCTCAAGCTCTTGCCACACATCGATCCCGCGCCATGGGCCGGATAGACGAGCGTGGTATCCGGCAGGGCGCGCAGCTTATCAAGTGAGTGGTATAACATTTCGGCCAACTCGTCCGCCGTAACCCCGATGGAAGCTAAGAGATCGGGGCGTCCTACATCGCCGATGAACAGCGTATCACCAGTCAGGACCGCATGAGGTACGGTGGCATTCTGGGTGCAGCCGAACACCAGCAACGAAATTCCCTCGGGCGTGTGACCGGGCGTTTCCAGGAACTGGATACGAACATCTCCCAATTCAATCTTGTCGCCATCCTCTACGGCCTGAAACTCGAATTCGGGTTGTGCCCGGGCCCCCATCACGATGCGTGCCCCGGCCCGGTTTCGCAACTCAATGTGGCCCGCCCGACTTTGCGCACCTCGGCCAATGGTTGCCCGAGTGAAGTTGCAGGGGCACGTCATCCACAGCACGACGTCGACGACTGCCGCGAACCCTTGGGATTCTTGGTGTTTCCGCCGCACGCTGGGGTTTTCGGCCCTTGGTTCCACGGCATGCGGGCCAGCAGCATTGCCATGCCGCAGGTATCCGTAATACCGGCAAACACGAGTCCGGCGCCGACGAACGCTGCCAAGCCAATCCAATAGGGACTGACGAACGCGCTCAGCGCCGATCCCACCAAGACCAGTGATCCGGCAGCGATCCTCACCTGGCGTTCGAGCGACATCGCTTTGGGGCCGCGGACGACCGGCAAACCGGCCTGATCCCAGGCCAGCGTCCCACCTTCCACGTTGACGACATGTGCAAGTCCGGCCATACGAAGTTTCTCGCAAGCCTGTTGTCCGCGAGCGCCGGATCGACAGATCACGTACAGCGTTTGGGTCGTGCCGTTGCTTCCCGTGGCAATTTGCGTTGCGTCCAACTGATCGAGAGGCACATTGCGGGCGAATGCCACGTGAACTTCGCGGTACTCGACCGGAGTTCGCACGTCGATCAATTCGACCGGCGCTCCGGACTGATTGAGCTCGAACAATCGCGCGGGGGTGATGGTGGTGACGCTCATCTTGGACTCCTTTTCAACAGGTGTGGCGATCAATACCAAAAAGGTGTAATATCGGAAAGTGTCGAACTGTTAGCGCACGAAAAAATCCGCTAGTAGTTCCGTGGGCGATCGAACCGCTCTTCTATGCACTGGAGGATACTCTTCAGGTGCGGTTCGGCCACCTGGTAATACACCCGGCGGCCATCCTTTTGACTGGAGAGGAATCCGCAACGCTGCATCAGCCGCAGGTGCTCCGAGGCCATCGCAGTTGGCAACTCGCAGGCCTCAGCCAGCTCCGTCACCGTATGATCTCCCCGCAGCAGCAGCTGAATCATCCGCAGCCGATGCGGGTGGGCCAAGACGCGCAGGCATTCGGCGGCCCGTCCCAAGTCGTCTAGGCTCGTCAATCCCCGTTTGGTACCGGTGTTCTTCTTGCCAACCATATACTGCATTATATCGACAGGTTCCGAACTGTCAATTAGTAGTTCGCCCGATTCCCGAGCGAAACAGCGGTCGACTGGCCGATGGATTCGACTTCCGCGCGGGAGGCGGAGCGTCCACCGAGCGTCCAGCGGAGGCAGCGACCGTGCGGGCGGGAGTTTTCGCGTGCGGCCATTGAAGTGAAACGGAGGCAGCCAGTGAAACGGAGGCAGCGACCGTATGGAGGGGGGCTGGGCAGGCAGGGCAATGTCGGCGGATTGGCGTGACTTGCGGCGGCTGGGCGACAGGCACATGACACGGAGGCTGCCAGCTGAAACAGGTGAGCAGGTGAGAAAGAGGGAGCAGGTGAGAAACGGAGGCAGCGACCGTATGGAGGGGGGCTGGGCAGGCAGGGCAATGTCGGCGGATTGGCGTGACTTGCGGCGGCTGGGCGACAGGCACATGACAC
>SXHS01000239.1 GCA_005773145.1 Planctomycetaceae bacterium
AGCCTGTTCCCGGAGCGTTATCCGCTGCTGAGTTGGCGGAGGGTTGGGTGCAATTATTTGACGGAGAGTCCTTGTTTGGCTGGAAGGCCGAGGGGAAGGCGGATTGGCGTGTTCGGGATGGAGCGATTGAAGTCACCGCTGGGGACGTGGGCCTGTTGCGAACGACTTCCCAATTCGCGGACTTCGTGTTGCAGGCGGAATACCGCTGCGACCCGGCCACCAACAGCGGAATTTTTGTCCGCACGTCGCCTCGACCGAAAGATCCCGTGCGGGACTGTTATGAAATCAACATTGCGCCGCGGGACAATCCGTTTCCCACCGGGAGCTTGGTGACGCGTAAGCAGTCTTTGACAACCGAACCCAACGCCGACTGGCAGGCGATGGAGATCAAGGCTGAGAAGGGGCATTTCGAGGTCCGGGTCAACGATGCCCTGGTCATGGAGTACGACGATCCGCAGCCCTTGGGGCGGGGGTTTGTCGGGTTGCAGCACAATCAAGGGGCGGTGGCTTTTCGCAACATTCGGCTGAGACCGCTGGGGCTAAACCCGTTGTCCGGTGGGGCCGACCCAGCCACGTGGCAGGCCTACCCGCAGATGGCCGGGAAATTTACTTATACGGCTGAGGGAAACCTGCGTGTGACCGGCGGCCCAGGGCAACTAGAATCGCGTGAACGGTATGGGGACTTTGTACTGCAACTGCAGGCCATCACGCATGGGGATCATTTGAACTCGGGCGTTTTCTTTCGTTGTATCCCCGGCGACAAGCTGATGGGATATGAGAGCCAGATTCACAATGGGTATCATGACGGGGATCGGAGTCGGCCCGTTGATGCGGGGACGGGGGCCATCTTTCGTCGGCAGGCCGCCCGTAAGGTGATGTCCGACGACCACCAATGGTTCCATAAGACGATCGTGGCGGTCGGCAATCATATCTCGGTTTGGGTCAACGGCAGTCTGGTGACCGATTGGACGGACCCAAGGCCCCCGCATGACAACCCACGCAAGGGGCTTCGCCTTCCCCCTGGCACCATCATGCTGCAGGGGCACGATCCGACGACGGATCTCGAATTTCGCCAGCTACGAGCCGCGGAGTTGGCTCCCCGCGAACGCTAGAGCGGCACGCCATAGCCGCCGGCGCCTTCGGCTGGGCGGTAAACGATGCCCAGGTTCGAGACACACCCGCCCCTGACCCAAAGGCCACCGGCCCCGCGATGAGGCCATGCGCGTTGACACGTGCGGCGCGGTCAGGGTATGCTGAGCCTTATCGCCTGGGCGGGGGCGCAGTTGCGAGATGTGACCTGTCCGTGCAGCCGAGAGTGGGGCTTTTCTTTTCTGGTCTAGGCTTTTCGTGGTATCAGGTCCAATGCGGAACGAAAGGGTGTTGTCATGCGCGTGCGCGAAATCTTGCGAAGCAAGGGGGATACGGTCTATCAAATTTCTCCGAGTGCCTCGCTGGCCGATGTCGTGGACCGTCTCGTGAAGTTCAACTGCGGTTCACTGTTGGTGGCCGAAGGCGACACGATTATTGGGATTATCACGGAGCGTGATATCCTGCGGGCGAGCGCGGCCCATCGAACTCATCTCGACCAGTTCTCGGTTCGAGATCACATGACGCGTGACCTTGTGACTGGGCATCCCGACGATGAGGTGAGTAGCGTGATGGGATTGATGACCCGACACCGCATTCGGCATTTGCCCATCATGGACCAAGGTCGCTTGGCTGGATTGATTTCAATTGGCGACGTTGTGAAATCTCAGTTCGACGCTTTGGCCGTAGAAAACCACTACCTGAAGACCTATATTCAGAGCTAGTCTTTCCGCGATCGTGCGTCGAGTTGTTGGTCAAGGCGATTGTGAGATGGTTCGCAGTTGCCGCGGGAGCGGGAAGTGGACTTCTTCTTCCCGAATTGATTTCCAGCGAACTTGCGCGTTGTAGCGGCCGATGAGATGGGACACACACGCTTGCACGACGGACTCCGGTGCGCTTGCTCCGGCAGTTACGAGGACGGTTTCATGCCCTTGGAACCAGCAGTCAATGATGTCTTCGGGGCCATCGATCAAATAGCTGGCGACGCCGCTTTCGGCGGCCAGCTCCTTGAGCCGTTGGCTATTGGAACTGTTTTGGCTCCCTAGGACCAATACGACATCGGCTTCTTGGGACAAGATCCGCACGGCCTCTTGCCGATTCTGCGTGGCGTAGCAGATGTCTTCCTTTGGGGGACCCGCGATGGCAGGGAATCTCAATTTCAAGCGGTCGATAATGCGATTCGCGTCATCGACGGACAGGGTGGTTTGTGTCAGATAGGCCAGGCGCGTCTCGGGTGGAAACTGCAGGCGATCGACATCTTCCGTGGATTCAACCAAAACGATTGCCTCGGGGGCCTCACCCATGGTTCCGATCACTTCGTCGTGGCCTTCGTGTCCGATGAGGATGATGGTCCGCCCCTCTTTGGCGAAGCGTATGGCCTCCAGATGCACCTTGGTTACGAGCGGGCAGGTGGCATCAATCGCATGTAGGCTTCTGGCGCGGGCGATACGGCGGATCTCGGGGGAGACTCCGTGTGCTGAAAACAACAGATAGGCCCCTTTGGGGACCTCTGCCAGATCATTGACGAAGACGGCACCCTTGCGGGAGAAATTTTCCCCGTCGTATTTGTTGTGTACGATCTCGTGGTACACGTAGATCGGGGTCCCAAAGGCTTGAATAGCCAATTCTAGGCTGTCCACCGCCATATTAACCCCCGCGCAAAATCCGCGTGGGCTCGCCAAAATAACTTGCATGGCACGCCGTCTCCTTTCCTGCCATCATAGGGGAAATCCAGATGGCTGATAACGTGCGAGAAGTATGCCGTGCGTTGTTTCTTTGAGCGGCGGGTGGGCGTGCGGTGAGGTCGCGATGAGCGTGGGGCATTGGTCCATTACCGAGCAACTGCGGGACTTCGGGCCGGGCACGCTGGCAGCGCCGGTCTCGCTCGAGAAAGCCCGCCGATATTGTCGGCAGTTGGCTCGGCGGCACTACGAAAATTTTGTGGTGGCCAGTTGGCTTCTCCCCCGCGACCTGCGCCAACACTTCGCCAATCTGTATGCCTATTGCCGATGGGCCGACGACTTGGCCGATGAACTGGGGGATGCCGCGTTGAGTTTGCGGCTCTTGGATTGGTGGGAGGAGCAACTGACGCAATGCTATCAAGGCCACGCACATCATCCGGTCTTTCTGGCATTGCGAGAGACGATCCAACAGTTTGCGATACCAGCCGAACCGCTTCATGACCTGCTGGTTGCGTTTCGGCGCGATCAACAACCGACTCCATTTGTGACTTGGGCGGACGTGCTGGGGTATTGTCGATATTCGGCCAACCCAGTGGGACGGTTGGTGCTGCAGGTCGCCCGGTGCGCGGTTCCCGCGATGTGTGGCTTGTCGGATTCCATTTGCACAGGCCTTCAATTAGCAAATTTTTGTCAGGATGCGGCGCTCGATGCGCGGCGTGGTCGGATCTATTTTCCTCAGGACGAGCTGGATCGCCTGGCGTGCTCTCGTGAGGAGTGGCTGCGACCGCAGGCCACATCAGCGAAGCGTCGATTCTTGGCCTTGCAGGTGGACCGGGCGGAGGGATTTCTGTTGGCGGGATTTCCGCTCACCGAGTGCGTGCCGAGTTGGCTCCGTAGAGATCTACAACTATTCATCACGGGAGGTCGTGAGATAATCAAGTGCATTCGCCAAGTCGACCACGATGTATGGAGTGACCGGCCGCGAGTCACGAAGTCGGCCCAGTTGCGTTTATTGGCGAGTGCGTGGCGTGATGGCCGTCGTCCAATCTCCGTTGAACACGGTGGGCGGGGAGCGAGTTGTGATCCAGTCCGGCATGTGGAAGCGGATCCGCGAGTGGTCTTGGCCAGTTACCAAGTGTGCCGGCAACTGGGGCGTCAGTCGGCGTCCAGTTTTCGTTGGAGCTTTTGGGCACTCCCGTCGGTGCAACGCGAGTCGATGCATGCCCTGTATGCGTTTCTGCGCCGTACGGACGATCTGGTGGACGAAGCTGAGGCCGATCAGCGGACGGCAACGGTATTGGATCACTGGCGCTGCACGCTGATGGCGGTGCTGGATGGTGTTCCGCATGGAGGCATTTGGCCAGCCTTGCGCGATACGGTCGAACGTCATCAAATTCCGTCGCAGTATCTCTTGGACGCGATCGACGGTGTTGGCATGGACTTGATGCAGCAGCAATATGGAACCTTTGAGGAGTTGACGACCTATTGCTATCGGGTCGCTTCCGTGGTTGGCTTGTCCTGCCTGCATATCTGGGGCTGCGGTTCACCGGATGCTCGGGAGCCCGCTCGTAAATGTGGCATCGCGCTGCAATTGACGAATATATTGCGTGACCTGCGGGATGACGCGCGCCGGGGGCGGGTCTATCTGCCGCTAGAGGAACTGGAGCGATTCGATTACTCCGTCGATCAGCTCAGGCTGGGCGTGGCGGATGCGAGATTTGAGGCGCTGATGGCTTGGCAGATCGAGCGTGCGGAACGGTACTACGAAGAAAGTCAATCGCTCGCGCCCTACCTCGATCTACCCGCCCGGCGAGTGTTCATCGCCATGGTCGACACGTACCGAGCGTTGTTGCGGCGTATCAAGCAATGCCCCAGCGATGTACTTCGGAGTGCCGTCCCGATTCGCTTGGGCAAGCCTCGCTTGGCGTGGATTGCGGGCCGAGCCTGGTGGAAAGCCGGGGATCCGCCGCGATGAGTGGTCGCCAAGATGGTTCCGGTTCGAGACGTGTGGCGGTCATTGGTGGCGGATTGGCCGGTCTGGCCGCCGCTGTGCGGCTCGTTCAGCATGGGGGGCAGGTAACGGTATTTGAGGCCCGCCGCCATTTAGGTGGGCGCGCCGGTTCGTTTCTGGATCCTGAGTCGGGCGAGTGGTTGGACCATTGTCAACACGTTGCCATGGGGTGTTGTACCGAATGGGAGTCGCTGTGCCATGAGACGGATATGCACGCGCTCTTTCGCACGGATCGCGTGCTGCACTTTTTTGGCACCGATCGGCGTTACTACCAGCTGGCTGCCAGTACCTGGTTGCCTGCCCCGTATCACCTGCTTCCCGGGTTGTTGCGGCTGGGGTATCTATCCATCGTCGAGCGTTGGGGCATCCTTCGCACACTGCATCGCCTGCGCGGGATGAAAGACAGCGACAGCGCGTGTCAGCTGGTGCTAGGGGCTTGGCTGTTGGATCAGCGTCAGACGGGCCATGCGATCGAGCATTTCTGGAGCGTGGTCATCCTCAGTGCCTTGTCCGAGTCTGTCGATCGTGTCTCGGTGCGGGCCGCTCGTCAGGTATTTGTCGATGGATTCATGGCCACAAGGCGATCCTTCGAGTTGCACGTGCCGATTGTGCCGTTGTCGGAGTTATACGATCAGCACCTGGCCAATTGGTTGCGCAGCCGAGGTGCGCGCATTCACCTGGAACATCCCATTCGGCAGTTAACGGGTGACGCCAAAGGGGTGACGTCGCTGCGGTTGGCCGATGGAACGTCGCACGCATTCGAGGAGTATGTGTTGGCAGTTCCTTGGTGGTGTGTGCGGCGTGTAATGTCCGAAGACTTGCAGCGGGCATTGCCGGCGGTCTCGGCCGCAGAACAACTGGAGAGCTCGTCCATCACGGCTGTGCATCTTTGGTTTGATCGACCGATCACCAGCCTGCCGCACGCGGTGTTGGTCGGCGGAACCGCGCAATGGGTGTTTCGCGGGGTTGTTCCATCCGAACCGATGGGTGGTTCGCCACGGACGCACCACGAACACTACTATCAAGTGGTAATCAGCGCCTCGCAATTGGTAGCCGCCGCCGATCGGTCTGAGATTGTAGCACGCGTCTGTGCTGACCTGGCGGTTCTAGGGGACCAAGTCGCAACCGCCCGCTTGTTGCGCTGGCGGGTGGTCGAACAACCGCGGGCCGTTTTTGCTCCACTCCCCGGTTCAGATGCCATGCGTCCCCAGGCACTCAGTCCGGTACCAAATCTATCGTTGGCGGGTGACTGGACCGCGACAGGTTGGCCGGCCACCATGGAGTCGGCCGTGCGCAGCGGCAATCGGGCAGCCGCATGTGTGCTGGAACGCGCCTCGATCACGAATCGCGAGATGGGCCCGGTTCGCTAGCCGTGTTGCAGGCGTTCGGCGGCGGCCGAAGATGTAAATTCCGGCCTAATGCCAACGCTGCCATTCGAGCGCCGGGCGATCGACACGGAACGTGACGATGCGCCGGTGCTGAGCTTCGGTCACGTAGGCCGTGCGTCCATCCAGGCCGCCGAAGCAAATATTCGTCGGATGTAGGCCCAAGGTATCAATTTCTTGCAGAATCTCCCCCTCGGGCGACATCTTCACGACGGTCCCCTTGCCATGTCGGGTGATATACAAGTTGCCGTCCACGTCGCACCGCATGCCATCGAAGCCGTGATCTTCGAATTGGCGCACGAGACGCTTTTCGCCCAATCGCCCGTCGGCCAATACCGGAAAGGCCCATACATTGCGCTGCACGGACTCGTTCACATACAACGTACGCCCATCTGGACTCAATTCAATGCCATTGGTTGTGCCCATGTCCTGAGCCACGCGTTGGATGGTCCCATCGGTCGCGATGCGCCAAATTTGCCCCGTGCTAGCCCCCCAATTGGGATCGCTGGCATACAGGGTTCCATCCATGGCGATCGTCAGATCATTGGGCTGATTCATTTCGGGATTGTGGGCATGTACCTGGATCTCTCGGGTGATGGGATCGATCTTCAGGACATTGTGTCCCACGTAGTCGGCCACGTACATTTGGCCCTGCTTATCAAAACGAATTCCGTTCCCGGTGCTCTCGCCCGGCAATGTGACCCAGAGTTCGCCCTTGCCATCGCGCGTTACCCGACCGATGGTCTGTTGTTTTTCAAAATTGACGGCATATAGGTTGCCATCCTTGTCACAGGCCGGTCCTTCCACGCCATGGGTGAAGGATTCCTCGCCGGTGAACGGTTGACATTGGAATAACGGTCGCGAGTCTGTCGGCCTTTCCACATCGGCTGCGAGTGCGGTCGCGCTAGCGAAGGACCAGGCCCAGAGGGACAGCATCACGATCACAAATGGTCGACCAGGTTTCATCATGGAGTTTCTCCGGCGCTGGGGTGGGTCGGCCACTTCACGGGTCGATTCCCGGCCGCCCAGCTATCGGCCCCATGATAATAGCCGACCCGTGCGAGGGCAATCGGCGGCCAAAGGGGGACGCTCCCGCATGACCGACACAACCAGCCTATGTCCAACCTGAAATTGGGGTGGCGGACCGGCGAGATTGGATGGGGACCTGTTTTCCGTAAGCTACAGTTGCGATAGCACGTACCAAGCGGCAACTTCGGCTGCGGGCGTTCCATTGGCATCACGCGGAGGAAGCGGAATCATGGCGAGCTTGTATTCCATCATGGAGCAGGTTGTGGCGGACAAGAAGATTACCGAACAGGAAGTGGCGGTGATTCAGCAGTATATTCGTCAGAATGGCCGGTTGGACCTGGAAGACGTCCGTTTTCTGGTGCAACTGCTGGTTGATTCGCGCGAGGTCTGCCCCGCCTTCGATCGCCTGTTCTTTCCAATCCTCAAAGAGGTGCTCTTGGCGGACGGCCGCATCCAGAACGACGAGCTGTTCTACCTGTTCAAGATGGTTTATGGCGACGGTCGCGTGCGGAACAGCGAACGAGAGTTTCTGCTTGAGCTGCGTCGCGAGTGCCGAGAAACCACGGCTGAATTCGATGCGTTTTGCGATCAGGTCCTTGCCACTCCAGATTCGGGATGGAGTCTCGGAGGGCGCGCAGGGGCTGTCGCCGGAAGTAAGGGTTGATCCGTTCAATCGATCAGCTCGAACTCGCCCACCAGCGGCAAGTGGTCGGATGCCTGCCGTGCCACACGCAACGCGGCTGAGTAGCACTTGACCAAGCGGATGTCCCCGCGAAAGAGAATTTGATCCAACGGTCGGAGTGGGTGGTACGCGGGAAATGTTTTCACTTTCCCCGACGCCAGTTGAAAGCCGGCGGGCAGCAACAATTCGCGATGGAGAACCTGGCGTCCATCGTTCATGTCGCCTGCGGCAATGATGGGCGTCCGTCGGTGTCTTTTCTCCAAGATGTCGCTCCGCAAAAAACGGCGCATCTGAATGCGCCGTTCGAAGCCCGCCAGGCCCAAGTGAAAATTGCAGACGACCAACGTGCGAGTGTGACCGTTGCTGCTGATCCGACACTGCATGGCCTGCGCCCGACGGCGTTTCTTGAATGGGACGGTCAAGTCCAGGTCGCAGGCATCCGTGAGCGGAAAGCGGCTGATCAGCGCGTTCCCATACCGGCCCTGTCGTAAGCGGACGTTGGGTTGGTAAACACGGTGGGGCATGTCGAGCGCCTCGCCGAGGACATGCACTTGTTCCTCTCGGCGCGAACGGGGCGCGCCGTCGTCCACTTCTTGTAACATGAGGATGTCGGGCGCGTAGTGCCGAATCGTATCCACAACTCGGTCCAGCCGATAGCGGCGATCCAGTCCGCCAATCCCCTTATGGATATTGTAGGTCATCACGCAAAAACGCATGAAGTTTGCTCGCCCCCTTCAGCTCGACAAACCCATTCTCGATGGTCACCGCCGCATGGTGCCACCCGTGTCGCGAATCGCCGCTTCGATGCGACTCGCCAGCGCGTTGGTGCGCCGCTCGTCGTGACCCAATCGCTGCGTCTCCCCGGCCGACCAATGGGCCGCGGCGAGCCTTCCCGCTAGTAATTGCGTTTCGGCCAGTTCATACATCATATCAGCCGAAGGTGGGCCCTGGCGACTGGCCAGACTGAGTGCTTCCGCTGCGTCGTCGTATCGCTTCAAGTCCTTGAGGGCTAAGCCCTGGAGATACAGCAATTGTTGCGGTTCATGGCCGTGCTCGTATTGGTCCGCTAGGGTCTGCAGGACCGACAAGGCACGGCGCGGTCGAGCCTGTCGCCTGTAGATGTCGGCAAGAGCCAGGCGCAGTCGCGTGTCTCCCGGTTGATAGACGAGCGCTCGATGGTAACTCTCCAATGCCGGTTGCATGTTCCCCTGTTGGCTGAGGATGTCGCCACGCAGAGACCAGGCGCCGGCCAGACGTGTATCCGCCCGCAAAGCGAGTTCCGCTTGCTGGAGCGCTTGGTCCAATTCGCCTCGGGATGCGTGCATTTCACCCAACTCGACGAGTAGCCTCGCATCATCACCAGAGAGCTTGACCGCCTCGCGCATCTGCTCAATCGCTTGGGGCCCTTCGCCCCGTTGCCATAAGGCTTCCGCATACCGTTGCCGCGCATGCTGATCGGTGGGGCATGCGGCGATCGCCGCAGCGAATCGAGTTTCAGCTTCGTCGGCCTTGCCCTTATGCCACGCTGCCAGTCCCTGCTGGCAAAGCTGACGCGATTCGATGACATGCGCATCACGCGCATTGCGACAACGCCACGCGGCACAGCCCATGGTCAAACTCAGCAATAGGGCCAGTCCCAGGGCCCCCAGCCGCGCCGGTTGTCCGGCGACAAACCCACGAGTGGGGAGTGGGGTTTGAATCGGTTGCCGTTGGCGGCGCGTGAACGAAGGAGACGCCCGTTGAAGATACCGGGAACGAGTTCGTTGCGTACCACGGCACATGTCCGCGAAGTCCCCGTGATGGAGCATCCCCCAACGTCATCCAGGACGGCAAGGCCCAAGCACTTCCAGCGTGCGCCGGCCAACAACGCTACGGCCTACCAAACTGGCCGCTCGATGGTGGCGTGCGAAGTCCGGCCGCGCCTCCGTCCGTAACATCGGGCGTGCGGAGGGTACCAAACGAGACCGAGTGGAACAAGACAGGAAGATTTTCCCCGGCCGAATTCATGCGGAAATGCGGGGATCGAGCCGTGATGGCTGCTGGCCGACGCATGGATTGCCGCCAAGCCGCTGAGCACACAAAGTGGGGAAGCCCGTCGCCGCGACCCCATGCAAGAAATATAGGGGAACTGGGCGGTTTGGAAGGTATAGAAAACGATAGGGCTCACGCAGAGACGCTGAGGCGCAGAGATGCAGAGGGGGAGCTTGCGTCTGCGTTCTTTCCTTTCACGGTGCTTCCATTACCTCGATGCCTCGCAGGATGGTTTCGCGCTTGTCCTCAGGCACGCTGGGATTCTCTTCGGACGAATCACGAAAGCCCAGGTCGGTCGAGCGAGTCACGACCAAACGGATCGCCGTGGTGCGCACGGGGGCGAACTTGTGAACGACTTGGAAGCTAAGCGGATCAAGGCCGGGCGCGGTCGCGGCCCACTCGGCGAAACGCTGCGCGTTTGTAACCGGGGGTATCAAATCGATCCATTGCTTTTCCCGCCGATACTGCAGGCGGTAGTCAAGCGGAGCGCAGTCCGTTGATGTGCCGCCTGGGTGGTCACGATTGAGGAGGTTGGGCGCGCCGGGCTGCAAGCGGATCTCATTGATGGATTGCGGCTTTGGCCAGGTGATTTCGACCCAGGCTGGCATCGTCTGAAGTGTCACCACCGAGTGGCAATAGCCGCCGTCGTCCAGAATGTCATTCGGATTCTGATCAACAGCGGAAGCGGTCACATTCGCTCCCAACTCCTTGACGGCAATGTTTCCGCTCTTGCGGATCTGCGTCAAACGCCATCCCGGTACGGGGTGCGGATCAAACTTGTTGCGCAGATCAGAGTCTGGAGGTGCATCGATGATGCGTCGTTCGGAGTTCACCGGACCGGGGTTAAGACGCCAGTGTACCATTACTATTGTCCGGGAAGCATTGGCTGAGACGGGCGTCCAGTGCCTAGTGACCAGCGATCCCGACGGGCTTGGGGCACTTTCTCCCATAACGTATTGCGGTACCGGGTGAACGCGATTGAAAGCCGTCAGCAACGAGCCGTCGGGCAGTGCCACGGTCGAAGTCAACTGGGGTGCCTGCCATCGAACGTCGTGCCAGAGCGCCAGCAGATAACGGTGATCGAGGTCCCACGTGTCACCGTGATCGTGGCTGACCACCGCCTCAATGCCGTACTGTGCGTAGCCGTCTACCGTGTCCGGATATCCCAGACGCACCACGTACGACATGACGAGGTCACCGTTCTCAAGGACGACCATGCTGGGATGGTGCCGACCCCAATCGTAGAGACCATGGACGTTCGACCAGGTGACCCCGTTGTCTTTCGAAACCGTGATCCCAAGGCCGGAGTAATGGTCCTTCCCTAATTTCTGGAACCTGAACGGTGTGTTCTTACGGCAAGCCGCGACCAGGTTCCCATTCTTCGCCCGGATGACGCTGATTTCGGAGTAGCCAGGCAAACTGGGCTTCGCGATGGGCTCGCCGTCTTCATACCAGTTGCTGGTATGGCCTATATCCAGGGTGGGAGCGGCGCGTGTACGGCTACCCCATGTGTCGCCGTAGTCATGACTGGACCAAAGCCAGCCCCCATCCGATTCGTGCGCAGCGAGCAGCAGTTTGCCCTGGCCGAGGTAGTTGAGCTTTATGGCGTTGTGCCCCACATCCCGCAATCCTGAAAGGGTGCTACGCGGAATGTCTGGCTGACCCTCGTCGTCGGTATAGACATGACGCAACTCGCTCCAAGTGACACCATGATCATCACTGTGCGTCAGGCGGGCCCAGCCGTCACAGAGCGTCGACATCAATAGGCGGTCCTTTTCCGGTATATAAACGAGGTACGGCAGCTGAATCCGACGAAAGGATCCCGGCCTCGTCACCAGGCGTTCCACCGCAGGCAGCTCGATCGGTGCCTGGCTGCCGTTGAGCTGGCGTACGACGGTGGCCCAGGAAACTTCCGCACCGAATGTTTTCTGCCCGCTATCATGAGGGCTCGCGGCAGTTCCTTGTGCGCAACTTGAACGGACTTGGCATGCAAGGCTCAGTACGAGCAAAAACGTGATGCGAGCATTTCTCAACATTCGCCATTCCCTCGTTGACCGTATGGAAGGGGCCGATCATGGGGATGGACGTGCGAACGGGCGCAGGCATTCCAGTACGGCGGGCAGGAGGGCCGGTGATGTGCCGATGCCTTCCCCCGAATGAATCGACGGTTGACCACTCCAGTCGGTGAATATCCCGCCGGCCTCGGCCAAGATGGGTTGGACGGCGGCCGCATCCCACACGTTCAGCCCAGCATCGACCATCACGGCGGCGCGGCCGGTGGCGACCAACAGGTAGCCATAACAGTCGCCCCAGGTACGTGACAGCCAAGCCCGCTGGGTCAATTGATCCCAGCCAGCACGCGCTTGGCGATCCTCGAAGACGCGGATCTCGCTGGTAAGAACCAAGCCCTCCGCCAGATCCGTTGACGCGGTCACGCGGGCGGGGCGTCGCACGAGTCGCATGGTACCGGCGTTTGAGGACGTTGGTGCGGCAGGCGTTGGCGACGCGTTTTTGGGCAGAGGCGGGGCTGGCTGGGGGGACACATGCCAGGCTCCCTGCCCGCTGGCCGCGAAAACCGTTTCGTCCAGCGCGGGGATATGGATGACGCCCAAGATACCGCGGCCGTCCTGTTCCAAGGCGACCATGGTGCCATAAAGGGGAACGCCACTGACAAACGACTTGGTGCCGTCGATCGGATCCAGGATCCAGCGCAGCCCCGACGTGCCGGGCTTTTCCGGAAATTCTTCGCCGACAATTCCATCTTCCGGGAAATTATCGGTCAACTCGCGTCGCAAGAACAATTCCGCTTCACGGTCGGCGACCGTGACGGGGGATCCGTCGGCCTTACGTTCCACCTGCAGTTGTTGGCGAAAATACCCGAGGGTCAGATCGCCGGCTGCCCGTGCAAGCTGGTACGCGAATTCCAAACGGGCCGATAGATCGACAGCATTGCTCGTCATTGAGCCCTTAGCCGCCATGCGTCGCGTCCTGGATCGGCGGACTGATCAATTGTTGGAGATTGATGGCATTTAGTTGTTCACGCGTAATGGCCGTGATCTGTGCCAGGGCCCGTTGCAAGGGGAGCTGAGCGTCGGAAGGCTGCTCTGCTTCCGGGAAATTTTCCATTTGCGCGCGTCCTTCCACGGCCTCGATGATCTCCAGCAGTGTAACGTCTTCGGGAGGCTTCTGGAGAGAATACCCGCCATCAACGCCTCGTGTCGACCGCAAAATGCCATGGTTCACCAGGCATCGCAAAACTTGCAGGAGAAATCTTTCCGGCATTTGGCCCTCGGCCGCCAAGCGACTGCACGGTACCGGGTTCCCAGGGTGGAGATTCGCAATCTGCAAGGTGGCTTGCAGCGCGTAGGCGACAGTACGCGTCAGTTTCATCGGCCCCGCCGTTCTAGGTGGTGATGTTTGCCGGTTGATCAATGCCGACAGCACCAATACCCCAGGACGAGGGCACGCCCACTTGGCCCCGGGACGTTGGTTTTGCCGGCTTAAGCAAATGCTCCTACGTTAAGTCGGAGTGACATGGCCGCCTATCACGTCACTCAGCTCGAATCTCGAACCGCTTATTCAGTTCATCCGCTGGGAATTCAGGGTGAAAAATCATGAGAAGAATTGCGGGGCGGGCCGCGTCAACCACCCGCAAGCAACGGGCTAGTTTATAGTTGCTGCCGCACGGTGCTGTCAAGTGATCAAGCTAGGATTGCGATAATTCTGTGATTTTCGACGTCGACGATCATACGAATGATCACACACATCGAACGTGAGGTTGGAGGGGCCTGAGTCGGATTACGAGCGCGGCGGAACGCGAGACAGATCCTCGATTGCCGGCGAATCGTTCGCGGGACCCAGCAGGTAGGGCGCACGCCAAGTGTACCACAGCAGCAGGCCGGTGCCGCAGACCAATAGGCTGTCCGCGATGTTGAAATTGGGCCACGTGTAGTCATGATAACGCAGTAGGATCCAATCGCGAACTCCCAGTACACGGGTATTGGCGAAGCCCAAGCGATCGTACAAATTGCCCAAGATGCCACCCGTGATCAGTCCCATGACCGTCACGAGAAACCAGTCGGTTGCGCTGGGATGCCAACTGATCCAGACCAGAATGGCGGCAATTGCGAAGATGGAGATCCAGGCCAACCAGCCGACCATGCCCTGCCCAAGGCCGAACATGCCCCCTGTGTTGAGGGATGTTTCGAAGCCTACGTAGCCTTCCCAGAGCCACCAGACATTGGGTGGGGCGGCCCGCAGCGGATCCGGCTCGCCGAGATGGCGAAACATCCAGTCCTTGGTCCACAGATCGGCGGCGCAGCCCACAGCCGACAGGGCTGCGAAAACCGCTAAGCGACTTATGCGGCTGCGCACAGACAGACCCTCTGAGGCTCGCATCACCCCAGTCGACGCCGGCGAACGCCTATCTTCCTTGGATTTTGGTGGCACACTTGATGCAGAACGGTGTATAGGGAATGGCCTTTAGTCGCAGCTTGCTCACTTGCCCGCTGCACTCCTGGCAAACACCATACTGACCTTCTTCAACGCGTTCCAGGGCAGCTTCCACTAATTCGAGGGTATCCTCCTCGTTTTCCATCAAGCTGAGTGTATTCTCTTGCTCGAAGTTGTCGCTGCCGATATCCGCCATGTGAATCGGCATGCTGGACAAATCGCCGTTGGCTTCGGATCGCGTCTTATTCAGTGCGGCATTGGCCATGGCCATCACGTCCCCGCGTAGCCGGGCTCGCAGCTGCAGTAACATTTCCTTGAAAGGCTTTGCCTCGGTCTTTTTCATCGAATTCCAGCTCCCATCGGAGTCATTGTTGCCTGTTCCTGCGGCCCGCGGCGCTCCTCTGCTGCGGTCCCCGCAACAACCCATTGTAGATGTCTACCCCTTGAATGTCAAATCGCCCGCCGGAAGCGATGGGGCTGCCTCCTACGGCTTGATGGCGATGGGTGCCTGGCCTAGACTTGCGGCCAGAGGGAGCACCGTGCCGGTGATTTGGACGCCATCGGCCGATTGAGGCGTGTCTCGGTTCACCGCGTCCGCCACCCGCATCCCGCATGATGTGCGTTGCTGGTCATGGCTACCGACTCGGCATTTCAACAGTGCATTAATCCCGCCTGCGGCGCGCAATATGCGGTCGACGAGGTGCACGTGACGTGCCCTCAATGTGGCGACCTGCTAGATATCGCCTACGACTGGAATCGACTCCCTGTCCCGGCCTGCTTAGCCGACTTTCAGGCCAAATGGGCGCAGCGTCTGGACCCGCTGGCCTTCAGTGGGGTCTGGCGGTTTCACGAGTTGCTCCCCTTTGCCCGTCGCGAGCATGTTGTGACCGTGGGCGAGGGGCAGACCATGTTGCAACGTGGGGATGGCGTGGCCCGCTACATCGGCTTGGACGCCGGCCGACTGTACCTCCAGTACGAGGGGCTCAATCCGTCCGGCAGCTTCAAAGACAATGGCATGACGGCGGCTTTTACTCATGCCCGGATGATCGGCGCGCGCCGGGCCGCCTGTGCGTCCACTGGTAACACCAGTGCCTCCCTGGCAATGTACTGCGCTGTCTCGGGACTCATGAAGGCCGTTATCTTCATTGGCTCCGGGAAGATCTCGTATGGCAAACTGTCTCAGGCCTTGGAGTTTGGGGCCCTGACCGTGCAGATTTCTGGCGACTTTGATGACGCCATGGCACGCGTGACGGAGGTCTCGAAACGTCTGGGAATCTACGTTGTTAACAGCATCAATCCGTTCCGGCTGGAAGGGCAAAAGACGGTCATGTACCGTGTCCTAGAGGGGCTCGGCTGGCAGGTGCCTGATTGGATCGTGGTTCCCGGTGGCAATCTGGGCAATTCGAGTGCCTTTGGCAAGGCATTTAGCGAACTTCAACAACTGGGGCTGATCGATCGAATCCCCCGACTGGCCGTCGTCAACGCGGCCGGATCGGACACCCTGTTTCAGCTGTACGAGCAAGGGGGGCTGCGCTGGAATCACGGTTACCCTGACCGGCAGCACATAGCGGACTACTATGGAGAGATGGACACTCAGCAACGCAAGGCCTCGACCATCGCCAGTGCCATCGAAATCAATCGGCCGGTGAACCTGAACAAGTGCCTGCGGGCTTTGGATGTCTGTCGTGGAGTCGTGGCCCGTGTCACCGACCAAGAAATTCTGGACGCCAAGGCCCAAGTCGGGCTGGGTGGGTTTGGCTGCGAGCCGGCCAGTGCCGCCAGCGTGGCCGGGGCCAAGTTGTTGTGCGAGCAGGGTGTGATCGACAAATCGGAACGGGTCGTGTGTGTGCTGACGGGGCACCAGCTCAAAGATCCGGGAGCTACCGTTGCCTACCATACGACCGATCAAGAGCAATTCAATCGTGTCTTGGCCAGTCGCGGTGTTTCCCGCGCTGCGTTTGCCAATCGAGCGGTGGCCGTTCCCAATGACGTTAACGAGATTGTGAAAGTCGTTCAGTTGTATAGCTAATCGGTTCGCCGGTTAAGGGAAAGGGCTGACATGTCACCGATTCGGATTGCAATTCATGGCGCGGCGGGTCGCATGGGGAAGCGATTGGTTGCCCTGGCGGCGCTAGATCGAGAACTTTCATTACAGGCCGCGCTGGAATCGGCGACACACCCGGACATGGGCAAGGACGCGGGTGAAATCGCAGGTGTGGGGCGGTTGGGCGTGACGCTCACAACGCCATTGAATCGCGAGGTGGATGCGGTGATCGACTTCTCCGTGCCGGAGGCGACCGAGGCCATTGTGGCCACGTGCCTAAGTCGGTCCTTGCCACTTGTGGTTGCTACCACCGGGTTGTCGTCCGCGCAGAAAGATCAATTGATGAAGGTCGCGAGACAGATTCCCATTGTGCACGCCCCCAGCATGAGCTTGGCGGTCAACTTGGCCATGAAGCTAGCGGCCACGGCGGCTGCCGGATTGAAGCAATATCCGTCCGGTGTTGATGTGGAGATTGTCGAACGTCATCATCGCTTCAAGGAGGATGCTCCCAGCGGCACGGCGCTCCGTTTCGGCGAGATCATTGCGGGTGTCATGGGGCAGACTCAACATGTCCACGGCCGGGAGGGCCGGACGGGGCAACGACCCCGTCACGAGATCGGCTACCACGCCCTACGTGTTGGCGACAATCCGGGCGAACATACTCTGGTGTTCGGTTTGATGGGGGAGACCGTGGAGCTGACCGTTAAAGCCACCAATCGGGACTGCTATGCTCTAGGCGCCCTAACGGCCGCCAAATTTGTAGCCGGCAAGTCGCCCGGTCTCTATTCGATGTACGATGTCTTGGGTCTGGACGTGGATCACTGAGCGACCATGGCCAAGTGCGAAGAAGGCTATCTGTGCCAGGTCTGCGGCAAGGATGTCGAAGAAATCACGGAGAGTGATTTGTACCTGCGTTACGTCATCGGCCGCGTGGACCCCGAGACGTTACACACCGCTCGGGAACGGCATCTGCGTTGCAATCCCGTGCTCGCCCAATTCATCGTCGACCCGAGATTTCCCCCCGTGTTCGTCACGGGACCATTCGATAAGCGGTTTCTTGATGCGGATTATGTGCGGAACGAAGAGCAGCTGGTAACCCGTGGTTGGCAACGTTTGCTCGATGTGGCGGGAACGGACGCGCCGATTGTTGAGTATCCCCTGGTCGAGGTTCGTGATCGTTGGCGGTGATGGTCGACTCGGCCCGATGTGACCCCCACACGTCGGCGAGACTTGAGATTTGAGATTTGAGATTTGAGCGCCGGCCGAAAAACGTTGCTAGGACTCATCGGAGGCAGGAGTCTGGGGACGAGCGAATCGAAATCCTTCACGGCGTTGCCCCAACGGGGCCCGAGGGGGACTTGTAGGTTACAACGGGGCCCGAGGCTGGCACTTGCCCCGAATTCGGGGGACCGTTATCGTGCCCACACGTGTGCTGCTGTGGCATGTCGCAGCGGTTGATGCTTCCCCCCTCCCCCACCAGCGCGGTCTTGTCATGCATCCCTCCGATTGGATTGCCGATCGCACCCGGCTTTTTGACAGTAGCGGGATCCGTAAGGTCTTCGACCTGGCGGCAAAACTCCCCAACCCGATTAATCTCTCGATTGGGCAGCCTGATTTTGAGATCCCCGAGCCGATTCGTCTGGCGAAGATCGCGGCCATCCAGAGCGGCAAGAATGGATACGCGTTGACGCAGGGTATGCCCATCTTGCGTGAGAAGTTGCAGTCCCAGATGGATGACGTCTATCAACACGCCGATCGCCAGGTGTTCGTCAGCTCGGGGACGAGTGGCGGGCTGGTGTTGACCATGTTGGCGATGGTCAACCCGGGGGACGAGGTCGTGATTTTCGACCCGTTTTTTGTGATGTACCAACCGCTGGTTGAGTTGGTCGGGGGGCGCGTGGTGCTTATCGATACGTACCCCGACTTTCGCATCGACTTAGCGCGAGTTGCCGCGGCGATTACTCCGCGTACCAAGATGATCCTGCTGAACAGCCCAGCCAATCCGACTGGCGTTGTAGCGACCGACGAGGAAATTCGGGGGCTGGCTGAGTTGGCACGCCAAAAGCATATTGCCCTGGTGTCCGACGAGATTTATTCGCGGTTTTGTTACGATCGGCCATTTCTATCCCCCGCGCGTTTTAATCCCGATACGATCGTGATTGATGGTTTTTCCAAGAGTCACGCGATGACGGGATGGCGCGTGGGTTATGTGCATGGTCCGGCCGCAGTCATCGAGACGATGGTCAAGCTGCAGCAGTATTCATTCGTCTGCGCGCCGCAGCCGTCCCAATGGGGCGCAGCGGTGGCCATGGATGTGGATGTCTCACCACACATCGAAAGCTATCGGCGCAAACGCGATCGGCTGGTGGAGGGACTTGCCGATCTCTTTACACTCGCTCATCCCGGCGGGGCCTTCTACCTGTTTCCCCAGGCACCCTGGGGAACCGGCAGTCAGTTTGTGGAACAGGCCATTGCGCGTCGCCTGCTGATCATTCCGGGAAAGATCTTCAGCCGTCGCGACAGCCACTTCCGCATTTCGTATGCCGCCGACGATCGAGTGATCGACCAAGGCATCGCGGTCCTGCGCCAATTGGCGCAGGAACCGCCGGCTGGGATCGGTTAGGAGTTCCGCCTAGGCCGTCTTGGACTTCGGCTCGCTCATCTTGAAGAGATGGCGGCGACGTTCGATGATGTCCTCGTCGATCACGTAGCTACCACCCCGTCCTTGTTCGGGCAAGTCGAACATGATGTCGAGCATGACGTCTTCGATGACGGAGCGCAGTCCGCGGGCTCCGGTCTCTTTGACCAACGCCCGGCGAGCGATGTGTCGCAGGGCTTCCGCGGTAAAATGCAACTCGCAATTCTCCATGCCAAACAGAGTTTGATACTGTTTGACGAGTGCGTTCTTGGGCTCGGACAGCACGCGAATCATGCCATCTTCGTCGAGCGGAGTCAGCGAACTGACAATGGGGAGTCGTCCGACCAACTCGGGGATCAGTCCGTACTCCATGATGTCGTCACTGTTCACCTGTGACAACAGCGCCGACAGTTCTTGATCATTGCTGTTGGCGGCATCCTGACCGAAACCAATGGTCCGCTTGCCGAGTCGCTTGCGCACGATATCGTCGACGCCGACAAATGTGCCACCGCAGATGAACAAGATGTTGGTGGTGTCCATTTGAATGTATTGCTGCTCGGGATGTTTGCGCCCGCCCTGGGGGGGGACGTTGGCCGTGGTCCCCTCGAGCATCTTCAAGAGAGCCTGCTGTACCCCCTCGCCTGACACGTCACGGGTGATGGAGACGTTGTTGCTCGTCTTGCCGATCTTGTCGATCTCATCGATGTAGAGGATGCCACGCTGAGCCGCTTCGAGATCAAAGTCGGCCGCATGCAGCAATTTGAGCAGCAAGTTCTCCACATCCTCGCCGACATAGCCCGCCTCGGTGAGGGTTGTCGCATCGCCGATGGC